>JACPQP010000528.1 GCA_016190465.1 Chloroflexota bacterium | reverse complement strand
GTCGGAGAGGGGGGCAGGGGGTGAGGTCCGTCCCTGGCTCAAGACCTCTGCGCCCTACGTCAGTTCTCAGTAGTCACTCGTCAGCAGCCCCGGACAACTGACAACTGATGACCGATGACTCCTTAGCGCGACAAGACCGGCTGGATCAGCCGGTGAAGAGATACCTGGGCCTCGGCAACCGTCCGCTCGGCCAGCCGCGCGTACTCCGTGAGGGCGTTCGTCAGCGCCGCGGGGGACACGCCCGCCGGACCGAGGACGCGAGTCATCCACTCGACCTCGCCCTGAAGGATCGACAGGTCGTTGCAGAGCAGCGAAGCCACCGAGGCGTGATGGATGGTCGCGCTGGCCAGGAGCGGTGAACCGGGGTCGGGAAGCTGCGCAAACCCGTCGCCGGACTTGCTGAGGTGGGCGGCAAGCTCCGCGACCAGCCGGTAGCGCTGTCCCTGCAACGCCCGAATCGACGTATCGTCCGGGAGGGACGTGGACGACGGTGGCTCCTGGCCGAGCGCCTGACGGGCAGCCTCGACCGACGTGGTGGCGGTATCGCTCAAGTACCACGCGGGCACGTATGAGCGGAGCGCCGGGTAGGTGGCGAAGATGCGTCCGCCAATCGCCACATTCACTCGTGGCGCCTCTCGGGCCCGGAGCGCCAGATCGTAAACAGCCAGCGCCGACTCCACGCGCGATGCCGAGACGCAGAGGAGGTCACAACTCGTCTTGCGCGCGAACGCGAGCAGGTCACTGCCGGAGGTCATCTGGCCGAGGTAGTGGACCGCCCAGTGGCTGCGAGCGAGCGCCAGCGCCACCATGAGTGCCCCGATCTCGTGTAACTCCCCCGGGGCGCAGGCGCACAGCGCCCGTGGCGCCCAGGCCGTCGATGCGGGCTGCGCGGCCAGCATGCGGATGAGCCATTCGCGGGCCAGGTTGGTCGCCAGGTGTTCCGCGCCGATCGAGAGCTCGGCCCGCTCCCAGCGCGCCCCGATCTCGACGAGGGCAGGGGTGATGACCGTTTCACACACCGCTTCGACCGGGAAGCAGGCGGTTGCCTCGGAGAATACCTGCCGGGCGGTCCGTTCGTCGAGTCGTGTCACCGCGTCGACAAACGCCTCGACGACTGCCAGGCTTTGCGGCTTCGAGCGGGCAGCCGACGGGTTGGCGAACTCGTCCTGGAGGAGTGCGATAGCCCGACTGATGCTGATGCCGGCCGCCAGTTGTCGCCGGAGCCAGAGGAGCTTCTCGATGTCCTCGTCGGTATACTGGCGGTACCGGTTGTCGCCGCGCGCGGGAGAGGGTACGCCGAAGCGGCGCTCCCATTGGCGGATCCGCGCCGGAGAGAAGCCAGTGCGCTGCGAGATAGTTCCGATTCCGTACTTCCCCATTTCCTTCACCTTTCTTTGGCAATGCGCCGTACGGCGATGTTGCGTATAGACTAGAATATTGTCAGGCGTCTGTCAATGGTCCAATGGACAATTCAACCCGTCAGTCCGGGGATCGCGCGTTAAGGCTTGGTGAGAGGATTGCTCCTCATCTCTGATGAGCCGGGCCTTCGACGCTGACGCGTCCGATGATGACACGGTCGACCTCATCGGGAGAACGATTGACCGGCTCGCGCGTCCCGGTTCGTGGGTCGTACAGACCCGCTTGCAGCCGATACCGGCCGGGCGGGAGAGTCGGCGGAAGCCGCAATCGATAGGGATCCACCAGCACCTCGCCCGTGGTGAGCGAGGTCAGGGGTCGGGTGCCGTTCAGTGGCGGGTTATCCTGCTGGGTCACCAGTTGCTCGTTCGGTCCTTCCGGTCCAACCAGGTGCACGAAGACGGTGAGGTCGCGCGACGGTCGATCTGCCGCCTGCCAGACGAGATCGACCGCGACCTCGTGGCCGGGCCGGAGCAACGCATCGGCGAGTGTCACCGTCGCATCGACGAGCACCAGATCGTCCCCGATCGCGGCCAGACGATCGCCACTCATTTCCAACGGCGCGACATCCGTGCGCCGAAACAGGCGGATGCGCGCGTCGCCGCGCTGCCGGGTGAAGCTGGACACCCCGACGCGCTCGCCGGACTGCTCGGCTCGCGGACCGTCCCAACGCTGGTTCGCCGAATACGACAGCACCCAGACCCGGCCGCTCGCCGCCAGCAGACGCGCGACCTGCTCATCGGTGGGGTCGGGGAGGAACTGGAGATCGAGCGCGAGTGAGGGGAGGATCGCGACGACGTAACCCACCTGCCAGGGATAGCTGGCGAGCACCGCATCGCCGGAGCGTCCGAATTGCCGCAGCGCCGCGATCTGGATCTGATGGTCCTCACTGGCGAAGGTGTTGCGCGGACCGGCGAAGTGGGTGGACAGCCCAACTGCCCAGGCCAGGACGATCGCCAGCCCCAGGACGGATTGCAGACGTGCGATTGCCGATTTCCGATCAAGACCTGAAATCGGGAATCCCAGATCGGCAATCCGCCCCAGTCCGGCCGCGGCCAGCGCAAGGCCCGGCGGGAACACGAACAGGACGAAGCGCGGGTAGAAGAATGGCCGCACGGCGGTGAGCGCGAAGGCGAGGGCAATCGGCACGAGGATCAGGGCTGCGACCGGCCACCGCCGGGGCGAGGTTTCGCGATCAAGTAAGGCGGCGATGCCCAGCGCGCCGAGCGCGGCGGCGAGCGCTCCGGCGACCGGATCGGGCAGCGCGAAGCCGCCGCCGAGCCGCAACGCAACCTCGGCGACGAACTGCCAGAGCGTGTGGTGTGTCTCCGTCTCGACGGGCACGTCGAAACGCAATCCCGCTGGCCATCGCCCAATTGTCAGAACAATCCACCAGATGCCCGACCCGGCGATCAGCGCGTGACTCATCAGCAGGCCGTGGAGGCGAGCGCGACGGGGGTCCGGAGTTGACGGGGCGACGGGGCAACAGGGCGACGGGGCGACGGGGGTCCGGAGTTGACGGGGCGAGGAGGCCGCGAGCGCCGTGATGAAGCCGGCCGCGACGAGCAGCGCCAGGTAATAGTGGGTGAGCACGCCGACCGCGCCGACGATGCCCACCGCCGTCCATCGTGGCCACGCTGACCGTGCGGTGTCCCGGTGTCCCCCCGTCGCCGTGTCGCCCCGGCCGACGAGCAGGCTCACGTAGAGGGTGCCCAGGAGCGGCACCAACGAGTACATGCGCGCTTCCTGGCTGTAGTACACGTGGATCGGCGCCAGGGCCAGCAACAAGGAGGCCACGGCGCCGACGCCTGGCCCGCCGAGCTGACGGCCGAGCCGGTAGATGACCGCCACGGTCGCGACACCCGCGATGACCGAGAACAGCCGCACCGCGAACACGGTAGACCCAGCCACCGCGCGCCAGCCTGCCAGCGCGAGGTGATAGACCGGTGGGTGAAGGTCGATCGCGAAGTCTTTGGCGAGCGTTAGCTCGGCAACACCGCGGGTGGCGAGGTAGATACTGATGCCCTCATCCCACCACAGCCGCTCGGCGTCGAGACGATACACGCGCAGGGCGAACGCCAGGGCGAGGATGAACGCTGTCAGTAGCGCGGGGGCTTGTCTCCCGCAGGGGGCGAGATGTGGCGGGCACACGGTCGGCTTGCGCATCACGTCTCGTCATCTGATGCAGATTCGGCAGGCTGCATTATACGAAGGCGCAGCCAGCCCCGCAACGCGGGTCCGGGGCGGGGGTATTAGCGTGATTATTGACTATTGAGGAAATATTGATCTGCCGATATTGACGTCCGGGCGGGTTACGTGTATCATAGGGATGCGCTCAGGACCACGGACGCTTCGCGCGGTCGGGTGCTGCGGGCGCACGCGAGCGATTACTCCTCACAATGACGTAGGAGATTGGTGATGAGCAAGGCTGACGCACTCAGCTTTAGCCCCTCTGAACTGCGGCAGTTGTGGCTCTTCTACGAGGACCTGAAGGAGCGCTACCGCGATTCCATCCGTGACGAAGACTACGAAGAGGCCCACCACGTCTTGACGCAGTTGCTGTTACCCCTCCGGGACATCCTCGTTCGACAGGAGTGGTCGATCGGCAGCGAGGCGGGCGCCGCCTGGTAACCACTCACTGCGCCCGACACCCGAACGTCGAGACGCCGTTGCGCTGTGGCCGGTGCGAGACGCCGATCTGCCCCAGTTGCCTGGTGATGACGCCCGTCGGCGCGCGCTGCCCGACCTGCACCCGGGTCCGTCGCCACCCGGCGCACGAGGTCGGCCCCTTCGTCTACGCGCGAGCCATCGGCGCGGCGGTGGCGCTCGCGCTATTCGGTGGGTACGCACTCGCGCTGATCGGGCGCCTGATCCCCTTCGGCTATTTCCTCCTGGTGATGGCGCTCGGCTACTTCGCGGGCGAGGCAGTGAGTCGCGCGGCGAACCGGAGATCGGGCCGGGGGCTCCAGGTCGTCGCCGGAGCCAGTGTCATCCTCGCCATCCTCTGTCAGCAGGTTATCCCCTTCGCGCTCCGGGCGCCGGCGATGCTGCTGTATGGATCCGTCGTCGGACCGCTCTTCGCCGCCTCGGCCCTCGCGCTGATCGGCAACCCCCTGATGCTGCTCGTCCTTGCCCTCGCCGTCTGGCTGGCGGCCAGCCGGCTGTAGCGACATTCGTCAACCGGGCTTGGCCATGTTTCGCAAGGCGTCAAAGGCGGGCCGTGCCGAGCCGTCCTCGTTCAGGATCGAGTAGAACCGCATCGGCTCGGCGGGGGAGTACCACCAGACGGTGCTGAAGTCCAGGTTGAACACCAGCATCGCCCGCATCCACGGC
>JACPQP010000538.1 GCA_016190465.1 Chloroflexota bacterium | reverse complement strand
GTCGAAGGCTCGGGCGTCCTGGCCGACGGTGAGCAGGAACATCTCCCAGCCGAAAGCCTCGATGCACCCGGAGACGATGGTCTTGTAGTAGCCTCCGGTGTAGACGAGGTCCGGATGGGTGGCCCGGCCGCGCTGATAGAGGTCCTCGTAGTAGGCAACCAGGTCGTCGGAGTTGGGCAGGCCGTACTCCTCGACGGCGTCGAAGGCCAGCACGTCCTCGACGGCCGCGAACGGCGATGGGACGGGCTGCCTGCGGTCCGAAGCATCCTCCAGCCAGTCGTTGTGGCCCATGTCGGTGGTTCGCCCGAGCTGCTGCCAGGGCACCGGGCCGTCGTTGGTGACCCAGAGGAGGTCGTAGTCGGCGGCCTGATAGAACCGTCGGAAGGCCTCGGGCCGCCGGTCGGGATCGGCAGGGTCGAGCCCGGTCAGGTGGCGCACCACCTCCCAGTGGGAGACGTACTCCGTGTGGGGAATGGTCTCCGGCATCTCCAGGAAGAGGGCCCGGCGCCCCCGATCGTAGCCCATATGGGTCCTCCCACGTTTTGGTCCACTGTTTCAATCCCCAGCCGGTCCGAAGGCCGGGTGCAACGGAGCCAGCCTCCCCTCCCCGCGTCGGGGAGGGGGAAGGGGGTGTGAGGTCCGTCCCTGGGTCAATCACCCCCTATCGAGATGCCTTCCACTCGTCGATCTGCTTCTACCACGCGGCAAGCACCTTGTCAACCCCGGCGCAAACGCCAAACGCCCCTCGGGGTGGGCGGGGTGGCCGCGCCAAAGGCAATTGGTATCACATTCGACCTCGTGACAAAGGAGGGCCTAACCCCCTGGCCTCCTTCCCGCCGCGGGCCCGGCTCAGGAACGGCGGGCCATGGGGTTAGGTCTCCCCTGACCGTCCGCCGGAATGTGACATCGCCAGGCTAGGGGTCCCATGGAAAGGCGTAGGACGGACGGTTGACGAAGCGGTGCATCCCAAGCTCGAGCGTGATCTGACTGGCGGGGCGCAGCCGGACCCGCAGGTACTTGTCCTCGACGGCCAGCATCTGGCTCGCGGATCGGAGCGAGGGAGGTGTGCCACCACCCGCACCGTAGCCCGTGTCCCCCGGATAGGCGCTCGGCTCGGCCAGAGCCTGATAGTGAACGGTTGTGAAGCGATGCTCGCCGAAAGCGCCGGCCTGGATCACGACGTCGCGGGTATGGAATGGACTGAGGTTCACCAGGTGGAGGACCGTCCGGTCGGCTTCGAGCTTCTCGACCAGCGCGGCGACCTCCGGCGGGAGTCCCGGACGCCGGCGCTCCGGGTCGAAGTAGCGGACCCGGGCCATCAGCAGCCCGCTGTTGTACAGCGTCTGCGGCGCGCCGAGCGTGAGCTGCTCCAGCGCCTCGGTGTAGACCGGGTTGTACCCGCAGCAGTGGTGCTTGTCATAGGTGCCGCTCGCCGGGTCTTCCTGATCGGCGCGGATCAGGTCCAATCGCCACAGGACCTGCCCGTAGGTCTCGCGCAAGATCGCCTCGGGGTAGGTCGGATTGTCGCCGGCCAGGAAGCGCAGCCAGGGAGCCTCGTGACCATTCTCCTCCTTCGTCCGGAACGACAGCACCCGCCGCCAGTCGTAACCGCTCACCGCGCGGAGCCGCTCGAGCCGCTCCCAGTCGGCTGCCGCCATCGAGAGACTCCAGACCGCCGTCGGGTACGCCAGCACCGGTGGCTGGTAGTCGAACCACCCCCAATCGGTGTAGCGGTAGGGGACGACGAAGGTGACGGGATTGTCCCCAAGCGCGAGCCAGCGATCGACCCAGTGTTCCGGCAGGCTCATGCTCAGCTCGCGGAGGTCGCGGACCTCGCCGAGGGCGAAGATGCGGTCGATCTGGGCACGAGGCAGGTCGAGGTAGCGAGGATCGCCGGTGAGGAGGTAGGCGTTGGCGGCGGCGACGACAGCAACCATACCGATGTTGTAGAAGCCGTGCGGCCAGGTCCAGCCGTAGAGCGCGCCGTACCACCTGCCGTCCAGGTACTCCCCGATCCGGCCGGAGAGGCCAACGCTGTCGGGGAGCAGCCCACCGTTCTGTTGAGCGCGCTCGACCCAGGCGTCGACGTAGTCGATCACCCACCGGCGATACTGCTCCTCGCCGGTGGCCAGGAAGGCGTTCGTGACGAGGGTGGTCGCGGCGAGGTTGTGCACGACGTCCCCCCGCCCCATGCGCTCTTGCATCACCTGGCCCATGCGCCGCGCCAGGTCGGGCCGCTTGAGGTCGTCGTAGCTCGTGATACCGGGGACGTCGTGGTAGGGCAGGCCGTAGCGGGCCATGCCGGTCGACCAGCCGTAGGCGGGCTCACCGTCGAGGAATCCCCAGCGCGGCCCAACGCTGCCGGTGCGGGCGGACCGAATGAGCCGCCGGACGGGGTCGTAGCTGGGCACGTCGGCGTCCTGGTTGAGGTAGAAACCGGCGAAGCGGCGCGCGCGATCCTGGTGCTCCGCGCGCGTCGGGTCGGCCAGGCAGAGATAGTAGAAGGAGAGGTTGCCCTCGGCCTGATGGAACCAGTCCAGGCCCCGGTCGTACTCCCTGTCGAGCAGACCGAAGCCGGTGAGCTGGCGCGTGATCGCGTCCCAGGTCTGGACCGAGAGCGTCAGGAGGTGGTCGCCACCGCCAAGGGCGTAGAGGAGGGGCCAGTTGTAGACGCTTTCGTAGAAGGCGTCGCTGCGGACGCGCGCCGCCTGACGGTCGTCCCAGCGCAACGCGCCATCCGGGCGCGTGTATTTCTCGACGAACGGGTAGACTGTCTGATCCATCACGTCGAACAATCGCCGCTCGAGGACGGCCCAGGCTGGTGGATCGAGAACCGGAACCGTGGACTCGACGATGCGCATGACGATACACTCCTGCCATTCGGCAACAAGTCCAGTTGGGCGATGTCACATTGTGGCTGCCGGCCGGCAGCCACAATGTGACATCGCCCAACTAATCGCTCAGGAGCTCCGGCCAGAGCGCCTCGGGGATCGGCGTCGTGAGCGCCGCGACGTTGCGCTCGACGTGCTCAGGCCGGTCGGCGCCGGCGATGACCGTCGTGACGCCAGCACTCCGCAGGCAGAATTGGAGCGCGGCGGACGCGAGTGGCACGCCGAACCGGGCGCAGGTCGCCTCCAGCCGGGCGGCTCGGTCCCGCTCGGCGGCTGGCGCATCCCGATAGAAGAACTTGGCCCCGGGGCCGGCGCCGGTCGCCAGAATGCCCCCGGCGAAGGCCGTGCCGACGATGAGGCCGAGACCCTGCTCGACCGCCAGGCGCAGGATGGCCTCGCCGCTGCGGTCGAGCAGGTGGTAGTGCTTCCAGAGGAGCACCGTCTCGAACTCGCCACTATCGATCGCCCGGGCGAGGGTCTCCCGCTCCGAGCTGGTCACGCCGACGTGGCCGACGAGGCCCTCGACCTGCAACCGCCGCAGCGCCGCGAGCGCGCGGCCCGGGGCCATCACCGCGTCCCACGTCTCCGGGCGGAGCTCGTGGACCTGAACCAGGGTGATGCGCTCCAGTCCCAGTCGGGACAGGCTGTCGTGGACGCTGCGCAGCGTCGCGTCGAACGAGAAGTCGAAGCCGTCGGGGACATAGCCGATCTTGGAGTCATCATTCCCCCCTTAGCTCCGCCCGCTACGCAGGATGCTCCAGGCCAGGTAGGCCCCGAGGGCGCCGGCGAACGCGAACCCGGCGGCGAAGACGGTCCCGGCCCACTCCTCCCAGCCGGGGGGACGGTAGACCGACATCAGCACCGCCAGACCGTTGACGAACGAAGCGGCGATGATGCCGAGGACGATCCGGTTGGCCAGCCGCTCGAACCGGCGGATGAGCGGCTCGAAACCCGTTGGGCGCATCCCGACCTCGAGGCCACCCCGCTCGAGCTCGCCGATGATTCGTCGCAGTTGCTGCGGCATCTCCACCCCGAGCCGCGCCGCGTCGAGGCTCGCCTGGCGCAAGCGCCCCGCCCAGAGCAGTGGCGAATACTGCCGAAGCACCAGACGCTCGGCGTAGGGCGCGAGCATGGTCGTCAGGTTGAAAGAGGGATCGAGCTGTTCGCCCAGCCCCTCGCTCATCACCATCGTCTTCAGCAGCAGGGCCAGGTTCGGCGGCAACTGGAGGCGATGGCGCCGGATGACCCCCAGGGCATCGGTGAGCAACTGGCCGAGCGGGACCTCGCCGAGCGTCCGCCCATAGTAGCGCGATACCATGTGCTCCAGGTCGCGCTGCAACAGGTCGCGGTTGACGCGCCGCCGGACGACGCCCAGCTCGAGCAGGGTATCCACAAGCCGGTCGGCATCACGAGTGGTAACCGCCAGGAGGACGTCCACCAGTTGCTCCCGGGTGCGCGCGTCCACCGTGCCAACCATCCCGAAGTCGATGAGCCCGATTCGGCCATCCGGCTCGACGAAGATGTTGCCCGGGTGCGGGTCGGCGTGGAAGAAGCCATCCTCGAAGACCATCTTGAGGTAGATCCGGGTCGCCTGCTCGGCCAACCGCTGCCGGTCGATGTGGGCGGCGTCGAGCGCGGCCAGGTCGCTGATCTTGATCCCCCGAATGCGCTCCAGGGTGAGCACGCGAGAAGTGGTCTGCTCCCAGAAGACCGGAGGGATATGGATGGCCGGATCACGAGCAAAGCTCGCGGCAAACCGCTCGGCGCTCCGCCCCTCGTGAAGATAGTCGAGCTCGTTCCGGAGGGTCTGAGCGAACTCCTGGGCCAGCCCGACGAGGTCGTACTGGCTGGCGAACTCCCATCGCCGGCTGGCCACCGCCGCCAGGTTCTGGAGGATATCGAGATCCACCTCCACCTCTTCGACCACGTCCGGGCGGCGCACCTTGACCACCACCTCGCGGCCGCTCAGCAGCGTGGCGGCGTGGACCTGGCCGATGGAGGCCGCGGCCAGCGGTGTCGGCTCGAAGGTGGCGAAGATGGCTTCGATTGGTCGGCCCAGCTCGGCGACCACCGTATCCCGCACGATCGCGGTCGGCACGGGTGGCGCGGCGTCCTGGAGCCTGGCAAGCTCGGCCTGGTACTCGGGGGGGAGGAGGTCGGCGCGGGTGGAGAGAAGCTGGCCGAGCTTAATGAACGTCGCGCCGAGCTCCCCCAGCGCCATCCGAACGTGCTCGGGCCGGGTGTACGGCTCCGGGCGGACCGGGTGGCCGAACAGCCCTTTGTGAAAGGGCGTGAACCGCTCCAGACCCAGAACGCCGACCAGATACCCCAGCCCGTGGCGAGCCAGCACGTTCGCGATCTGGCGAGAGCGTCTCAGGTAGACGTCCCGGCGCCGAGTCCCCATCCGTCCTCCGCACTCCACGCGAGTGAGACTCACACCATGATAGCACCCAATGGGAAGGGAGGATCCGCCCGCATCGCGTCCTGTTCACCCATAGGTCCACCACGTACCTGGCGATCGATGAGCGAGCAGCGGCAGAACTCCTGTTGCACTGGCGACCGATCAGCGGTATGATTGCTCACGCAACGTACCGGGTGTCGCGGTTTGACATTGGGAAGTGGCCGCTCCAGTAGTGTGAAGGTTGGTGAAGCCGTGCCGTAGCCGCTCTGTACCTGACTGCTTGCCCGACCCCCATGTCGACCTTCTCGGAACGTCTGCGGAGGGAGAGTAGATGAGCGAGAGTCTCCCAGCCTCTGTGAATACGTCAGTGCCGCCGATGAACTGGCTGCACCGGTGCGCTCGGGGGGGAGTCGGAGCGACAGACTCTGAGGATCTGAGCCGGCAGAAGGCGGTTCTCACACTGACGGCAGCGCTCAAAGCAGCCTGCTGTCCCGTGTGGATCGTGACGTACGGTGCGATTGGCCTGCCGCTGGCGGTAGCCGCGCCCGCGGGATACATGGTCCTCACCATCGCCAGCATCCTTCAGTTCTTCAGAACGAAGGGGTTCCCAGGGTTTCGCTTCCGCCAGACGCTGTTGATCCTGCTCATGCCCTTTGCGCTGCATATGGCGCTCGGCGGATTCGTGGCGTCGAGCGGAGTGGTGCTTTGGTCATCCCTGGCACCGCTCACCGCCCTGCTGTTCCACGGCATCCGACAGTCGCTGATCTGGTTCGTCGCCTACGTCGGGCTGACGATTATGGCCGGTGCGGCGAACAGCACCCTGGCGAGCGCCAGTCCGGCCGTGCCATCGGCCGTAATCCTCGTGTTCTTCGTCCTGAACTTCCTCATGGTGTCCTTCATCGCCTTCGCCGCGGTTCAGTACTACGCCTACTTGCTGCGGCAGGAGCACCGGCGAGAGCAACAGCTCAATCAGGTATTGCAGGTCCGGTCCGTCGAGCTGGCCGCTGCGCTGACCCAGGTGAGGGAGAAGAGTCGGCAACTAGAGGAGGCCAACCGGCACAAGTCAACGTTCCTGGCGATGATGAGCCACGAGATCCGTACGCCGATGAACGCGGTCATCGGCATGACCAGTCTGCTCCTCAATACTGATCTCACCCCTCAGCAACGAGAGTTCGCCGGGATCATTCGCAACAGCAGTGAGGTACTCCTGACGATTATCAATGACATCCTGGACTTCTCGAAGATTGAGGCCGGCAGGCTCGACCTGGAGAGCCGGCCATTGGACCTGGGTGATTGTGTCGAGGGTGCGCTCGACCTCGTGGCGACGGTAGCTGCCCGAAAGGGGCTCGATCTCGCCTACCTGATTGACCCGCGTGTGCCGAGCATCGTCGTCGGCGATGTTACCCGGCTGCGCCAGATTCTCAGCAACTTCCTCAGCAACGCGGTCAAGTTCACCGAGGCGGGTGAGATCTTCGTGTCGGTGGGCGCGCGGGAGATCGTGGCGGATGCTCCGCCTGATGACGCGTCGACTACTCCACAAGACCTGGTGTCTGCTGGGTCGCCGTCTCCAAGGCGCTGTGAGCTGCACTTCGCGGTGAAGGACACGGGCATCGGTATTCCTGTCGATCGGCGGGATGGTCTCTTTCAGCCATTTTATCAGGTGGACGCCTCCACGGTGCGCAAGTACGGCGGTACCGGCCTGGGGCTGTCGATCAGCAAGCGGTTGTGCGAGCTGATGGGTGGGACGATGTGGGTGGAGAGCGAGCCGGGAAAAGGAAGCACGTTTCACTTCACGGTCCAGACCGAGTCGGTGCCCGGTGAAGCGCTCGTGTATCAGCAGGCCAGCCACCCGAAGCTGGTGGGAAGGCGGCTGCTGGTGGTGGACGACAACGCCACCAACCGTCGCATCCTTACCCTGATGGCGGAGTCGTGGGGCATGCGGGCGCGCGACACGGCATCGCCCGCAGATGCGCTTCAGTGGATCCAACAGGGCGACCCATTTGACGTCGCGATCCTGGATCACCAGATGCCTGAGATGGACGGCGTGACGTTAGCCGCTGAGATTCGCCGGCATCGCGAGGCCAGGCTGCTGCCACTGGTGATGCTTACGTCGATGGACCGACAAGACGCCACCCCTGCGACGGTCGAGTTCGCGGCGTTTCTCTCGAAGCCCATCAAGCCGTCCGCTCTGTTCGAGGTCCTCCTCGGCATCTTCTCGGAGCCAGGCCAGCCGATCGTGGCCCGCGTGAGCGAGCGCGCGGCGAGCCCCGACATCGATCCGGCGATGGCCAGGCGGCTGCCCCGCCGGATTCTGCTGGTCGAGGACAATGCGGTCAACCAACAGTTGGCGCTCTTGCTCCTGGAGCAACTGGGATATTGCGCCGACGTGGCTGGCAATGGCCGCGAGGCGCTCGAAGCGGTGGGGCGTCAGCCGGTCGATGTGGTGCTCATGGACGTGCAGATGCCGGAGATGGATGGCCTGGAGGCGTCTCGTCGCCTCTGCCAGCAGTTGCCGCCTGATGAGCGGCCACACATCATTGCGATGACGGCTAACGCTATGGCGGGTGACCGCGAAGTCTGTCTGGCAGCGGGGATGGACGATTATATCAGCAAGCCGATCCGCGTCGACGAGTTGGTCGGAGCCCTGAGCCGCAGCCGCCCGCGAGCGGTTCCCGTGGACATGGTGGCGGAGCCTGCACCACGCGTCGTCACGGCGACCGAGACAACGGTGCAGCCGGCGGAAGCGTCAGCGCTGGCGGTGCTTGATGCGGCGGCGCTGACCCGTCTCCGGCAGATGATGAGTAAAGCCCCTCCGGCGGCGCTGGCGACCCTGGTCGATACTTTTCTGAGTAGCGCACCGAAGCTGCTGGCGGCCATGGAGACTGCCATCGAGCGCAACCAGGCGGAGGAGTTGCGCCGGGCAGCGCACACTCTCAAGTCGAACGGGGCGAGTTTTGGTGCGACGACCCTGGCCAACCAGTGTCAGGAGCTGGAAGCGCTGGGCAAGGCGGGCGCGCTCCAGTCGGCGCGCGAGAAACTTGCCCGGGCTCGCGCCGAGTTTGCGAGGGTGAGCGCTGCGTTGACCACCGTGCGGCAGGGATTATGAGCGAGCGAGTTGATCCTGGCACGATCCTGGTCGTCGACGACGACATCGTGAACCGGTTGACGCTGTCGTATCAACTGGAGGCAGAAGGGTACACGGTCGCTGTGGCCGAGGATGGCCGGCAGGCGCTCGGTCTGCTCCGAGCGCAGCCGTTCGACCTGGTCCTGCTCGACATCTTGATGCCCGAGCTCGACGGGTATCAAGTGCTCGCGCGACTGAAGTCCGACGAGGTGTTGCGCCACCTTCCGGTCATCGTCCTCTCAGCCCTGGAGGAGATGGACAGCATCCTGCGCTGCATCGAGATGGGAGCGGCGGACTACCTGTCCAAGCCGTTCGATCTGGTGTTGCTGCGGGCTCGCATTGGCGCCTGCCTGGAGAAAAAGCGTCTCCACGATCGAGAGGTAGCCCACCTGCGCACCATCGAGGCCCAGGCGGCGGAGCTGACCGAGTGGAACCGCACTCTGGAGGAACGCGTCCGGCAGCAGGTCGAGCAACTGGAGCGTCTGGGGCGGCTCCGGCGTTTTCTCGGCCCGCAGCTCGCCGAAGTCATCGTGTCTTCGGACAGCGAATCGCTCCTCGAAATCCATCGGCGCGAGATCGCGGTGGTGTTCACCGATCTGCGCGGATTCACGCCGTTCGTCGAGTCGACCGAGCCGGAGTCGATGGCCAGGGTGCTGCGCGAGTACCACGAGGCGATGGGATCGATCATCTTCAGCTTCCAGGGCACGGTGGGCAACTTCGTCGGGGACGGGTTGATGATCTTCTTCAACGATCCCCTGCCGTGTCCGGACGCCGCGGCGCAAGCCGTGCGGATGGCGGTGGCGATGCGCTCTCGAATGGACGAGTTGATCGCCCTTTGGCGGGAGCGTGGCCACGAGCTCGGTTTTGGAGTTGGCGTCGCCTATGGTTCCGCCACCATCGGCAAGATCGGCTTCGAGGGGCGCTTCGACTACCAGCCCAATGGCGGCGTCGTCAATCTGGCGGCGCGACTCTGTTCCCAGGCACGGCACGGGCAGATCCTCATCAGCCAGTCGGTGCACATCCTGGCAGGAGGGCTGGCGGTCGTCGAGCCTGTTGGAGAGGTCAGGCTCAAGGGGTTTCTCAGGCCCATCCCCGTCTACAACGTCGTGGAGCTGGCCGACGGTGAGCCCGGATAGTCGCGTCATCCGTGTTCATCTGCGGTTTCCTCTTTCTGTGCTTGCCTCAATGAAAATCGTGGGAGCGGATGGCCGGCGCGCCCACAGGGTCGGGATGCTGGCCCCCTCTCCCTGTAGGAGAGGGCTGGGGTGAGGGCCTGCCGGGGTCGGGCGTGGCGAGGTCGAGCGCCAGCGCCCGTTCGGCGAGGATGTTGACCATTCCGTGGGTGCGCTGAATCCGGCCGGCGATCGCCACGAGCTGGTAATCGCGCAGCGGCGAGCGGTACCGGGCGTAGACGTCAGGTCGGACGACCACGTTGACGAGCCCGCGCTCGTCTTCGAGCGTGAGGAAGACGAAGCCCTTGGCCGTGCCGGGCCGCTGCCGGCAGACGACCAGCCCCCCGACGCGGACCAGCTTGCCATCTGGCCAGCGCGCCAGCCGATCGCTGGAAACCACCCGGAGCCCGGCCAGCCGCTGGCGATAGTGCTCGACCAGGTGATGGTCCAGGCTGAAGCCGAGCACCACGTAGTCGAGCAGCGTCTGCTCGTGCGCCGAGCGCTCTGGCAGATCGGCCGGCTCCTCGGGTATGTCGAGCGCCCCCTCGTCCGTCGAAGGGGGAAAAGGGTCAAGGGGGAAAGGGTGAAACCCCGGTTTCCACTTTTCCCCTTTTCCCCGCTTCCCCTCACGGAGAGCGTCGCCCCGTCGCCCCGTCGAGATGGAGTAGTGCTCCCAGAGCAGATCCTCGCGCGAGCGGCCGAACCGGTCGAATGCGCCGGCCAGGATCAACCCCTCGACCGCTTTGCCGGTCAGCCCGTTGGCACCGAGCCGTCGGCAGAAGTCGGCGAGCGAGCGACAGGGGCCCGCGGCCTCCCGTTCGACGACGATCCGCTCGGCGGCGGCGGCGCTGACGCCCCTTACCTGGGCGAATCCGAGGCGCACGGTCGGTGGGTCCCCCTCGAGCGTGCAGCGGGCGCCGCTCCGCTCGACGTCGACCGGCTGGAAGACGACGCCGTGGCGACGGGCGTCCCAGTAGATCACCTCGACCGGATAGAACCCCATCGGCTGGTTGTTGAGCAGCGCGGCGGTGAATGCAGCCGGGTGATGGCGCTTCAGGTACATCGTCTCGTAGGCCAACCGGGCCAGCGCCGCGGCGTGCGACTTGCAGAAGCCGTACTCGGCGAAACCGGCGACCTGCTGGAACACCGCCGTCGCCACGGCCGGCGCGATGCCGTTCGCCACCGCTCGCTCGATGAACCAGGGGCGCAGCCGCTCCATCGCCTCGTGGGAGCGATGGCTGCCCATCGCCCGGCGAAACAGGTCCGCCTCGCCGGCCGAGCAGCCGGTCAGCGCGGAGACGCCGAGCAGGACCTGCTCCTGATAGAGAAAGATGCCGAGCGTGGAGCGCAGGATGGGCTCCAGCGACGGATGCAGATAGCAGACCGGTTCCTCTCCCGCGCGCCGCCGGTAGTAGGGGTGGACCATCCCACCGGTGATCGGGCCGGGGCGAATGATCGCGACCTGGACCATCAGATCGGCGAAGTTCCGCGGACGGGTCCGGACAACGCTCTGCATCTGGGCCCGGCTCTCCACCTGCGAGGCGCCGAGGGTGTCGGCCCGGCGGATCGAGGCGTAGACGCGCGGGTCCTCGAGGTTGATTGTTGCCAGGTCCAGAGGGACGCCCCGGGCGCGCTCCAGCTCCTCGCATTCGTGGACAACCGAGATCCCGTGCAGGCAGAGCAGATCGAGCTTGCAGAGCCCCGCGTCCTCGACGTCCTCCTTGTCGGCCCCGGCAACGACGATGCCCTCTTTCCGGGCCGGCTCCAGGGCGAAGATCTCGACCAGCGGCTTGCCGGTGATCAGCATGCCGCCGACGTGGATGCTGAGGTGGCGCGGGGTATCGTCCAGCTCGCGACAGAATCGCGCCAGCAACGGCCAGGGCGGGGTGGCCCCCACGGAAGGAGGCAACTCTTCAGCCTCCGCAAAGCGGGCGATCCCCTCGGCGACCTCCTCTCCACCGGCGTAGTGGCCGAGCGATCTGGCCAGCCGATCGAGCAGCGGGAGCGGCATGCCGAGCACCTTGCCCACGTCGCGCACCGCCGAGCGCGCCCGGAACCGGACGTAGTTGCAGACCATACCGGTCCGCTCGGCGCCGTAGGTCGCGTAGCAGTAGGCGAGGGCCCGCTCCCGCTCCGGCTCGGTGAAGTCGATGTCGATGTCGGCCGGCGAGTCGCGCTCCGGGTTGATGAACCGCTCGAAGAGCATATCGTACTCCAGTGGGTCGACGACGCTGACCCCGAGGCAGTAGATGACGAGCGACCCCGCGGCCGACCCCCGGCAGCGGCCACGAAACCGGCGGGCGATGTCGCCGGCGATCAGGAAGAAGGGCGCCAGACCCCGCTGAGCGATGACCCGGAGCTCGTGGTCGAGCTGGCGCCAAACCCTCCCCGTTCGATCGAGCGGCTCGCCATAGCGCCAGCGGGCGCCCTCCTCGCAGCGTCGACGCAGCTCGTCGTCGGGCGTCCGCCTCTCGGGCCCTCTATCCGGCCCGGTCAGGAAAGACAGCGGGGGAAAGCGGATGTCGCGGAAGTCGAGGGTGACGTCGCACCGGTCGGCGATGGCGTGCGTGTTGGCGAGCGCCTCCGGGTAGCGACGGAACGGCGCCGCGAACTGATCCGGCGGCTCGAGGAAGAACTGCCCGTTGGGAAGGCGCTCGGGCGATGGCGCCGCGAGCGTCGTCCGGGTGCGGATGCAGGTGACGACGTCCTGGAGCGCCCGGTCCTCGGGCGCCGGGTAGTGGACGTCGGCGGTGGCGACCAACGGGATGCCGAGGTGCCGCCCCAGCGCGGCAAGCTCGGCGATGAGCCAGCGATCGTCCGGACGGGAGTGGTGCTGAAGCTCTAGATAGTAGCGATCGCCGAAGACCTCACGGTAGCGGGCCGCCGCACGGGCTGCCGCACGGCGCTGACCTGCGCGAAGCAGCCGGGGCACCTCGCCGGTGAGCGGACCGGAGAGGCAGATCAGCCCCCGCGCGTGCTCGGCGAGCGCCTCGAATGGCAGACCGGCCGAGCCCTTCTCGTGCGCCAGCCGCGACCGCGAGATCAGCCGGCTGAGGTTCCCGTATCCCTCCAGATCCATCGCCAGGAGGGTCACGTGCCATCCCGCCACTCCACCCCACCCCGAGGGAGCGACGGGGCGACGGGGCGACGGGGCGTGGGGTGGAGTGGCGGGGAGGAGGGTGGCTTCCGCCCCGAAGATTGGCTTGAGACCGTGCTGGCGGCAGGCCTGCTGAAAGCGAATCGCGCCGTAGAGCGCGTCGCGGTCGGTCAGCGCAAGCGCCGGGTAGCCCAGCGCGGCGGCCCGGGCGACGAGCGCGGCCGGGCTGCCGACGCCCCGCAGGAGCGAGAAGTAGCTGTGGCAGTGGAGGGGGATAACTGCGTTCAATCCAACACCTCGACCAGACGCCAGCCCTTGATATCGTGAGAGAGCGTACAGACCTGCCCCGACCGCGTGCGCATGCGCCAATAGGTGCGCGTCGTCACCTCTGGCCACCACTCCTCGGCTCGCCAGCAGCCGTGGACCGCGACCAACTCGTCCCAGCGGCCGGCGTTGACCAGGTAGACGCGCTCGCCCCGCCGCTCGATCTGGACGCGAGGCCGGGGATCGGGGGGTGCGACGGGGCGAGGGGAGGAGGGAGGAGGGAGG
>JACPQP010000532.1 GCA_016190465.1 Chloroflexota bacterium | reverse complement strand
CTCAGGAACCGTGGGCAGGGGCACGAACAGTCCAGATGGACTGTTCGTGGGTCGGCCTCCGGTCCCGCCGTGCGGGGCCCGAAGCTAGCGCACATGGGGGCTGGGGGTGAGGCAGGGTCCCCTATCGCGCGCCGGGCGGCAACGCGATGTCGACCGGCTGGTCGTAGTCGTGGAAACGGAGACGCAGCTCGACAGTTTCCACCCCCCCTCGCCGGGAGGCGAACCGGACAGTTACTTTCTCCTCGATCGGCCGAAGCGTCGCTCGATCCACCGTGACCTCCCCGGCGACGTCCTGGACACGAGCCAGCGCCGGGGCGAGATCCGCTTCCCTGGCCGCCACCGTGGCCACCGGTGAAGTGAACTCGAAGCGGAAGGGAGCAGCGCTGGCCGGGGCCAGATCGTGGGCGCGGCTGATCTCGGCGCTCCGCAGGTAGGCCAGCGCGGCGTAGGGCGACGTGCCCGGCCCTGGCCCGCCCCAGGAGAGCGAGCAATCTGCCGATTGGCCGCGCGTATCTGCACAGTAGAGCCGCTTGCCGTCGAACACGGTGATGAAGGTAACGTCAGCCTGCCCGTTCAGGACCGACCGATAGCGGTTCGGCGCGCCGACTGCGCCCTCGCCGACGAACCGCCACTCGCCTGACGACGCGCCCGAGCCAAAGCGATGCAGCGCCTCGACGGCGAATCGAAAGCTCCGGGCATCCTTCAGCCGCTGGACCGAATGCGCGAAGAGGTTGACGGCGTCGGCGGTTTGCGCCGTGGGCGGTGAGATGGGCGTCCCAGCGGGGCGCGACGTCGGTGTGGCAGACGCAACCGGCGTCGATCGAGGAACCGGCGAGGCAGGAACGGGCACCGACGGCCCCACCGGAGACGGGGGAACAGTCGGGGACGGGGCCGCGATTGGCGAGGGCCCGGCGGTGGCCGGCGCCGAGGCCGTCCCCCGGCGGGCGCAGCCGGCCAGGCCCACCACCATCAGCCCGGCGACGAGCAGGAACACGAACGCCCGAAGGTCCCTACCCCGGCATCGCCGCATAGCCCACCCCTCCTTTCCCTCCAGCGCCACTCCTCGTCTCCGGTGCGAGAGCAGCGAGCAGTGACATTGCGCAAGCGAGTGACCTGGCCCTCCTTCCCGCTGTTCCTTATGGGGCCCAACGCGGGAAGGGGGAGCCGCCCTTGGGGAGTGGCCACCTTGCGTCGGCCAAGGCGCCCCCTCTCCCCCTGCCCCCTCTCCCACCAGGGGAGAGGGGGAGACGTCCCCCCCCATCCCCCCGAGTGGGTCTCCGGTTCAGGAACGGCGGGCAGGGGGGAGAGGTCCGTCCCTGGCTCAAAGCCGCTGCGCACTGCTCCGGTGGCATCACCTCCGCGGCCGTGCGGGCGGCTGATGCCCACCCCCATGATACGTCGCCCCACCCGAAAGGCAAGTCCTCGCGGGCCTGGCCGTGTGAGAAACGCGGAAGGATCCGACGGGCGCCGGCTTGACGGCCACTAGATGTTGTGGTATAGTCGAGCCAGACCCCAATATCTAGGGCAGTGCGCAGCGGCGTTGAGCAACCAACGCTGGTCTGCAACCTTCGCTGGAGGTGACAAGGGTGAAGTGTCCGTACTGCGGCGAGTCGGAGTCGAAGGTCGTCGACTCGCGCGAGATCGAGGACGCCATCCGCCGACGCCGGGAGTGTAGCCGGTGCGCGCAACGCTTCACCACCTACGAGCGGACCGAGGGGGTCAGCTTGGCCGTAGTGAAAAAGGACGGGCGGCGCGAGCCTTACGATCAGGCGAAGCTGGCGCGCGGTATCCGCACGGCCTGCTTCAAGCGGCCGATCCCCGCCCAGCGCATCGACGACCTGGTTCGAGAGATCGAGGGCCAGCTCTACGCGCTGGGGAAGGCCGAGGTGTCGAGCCAGTTCATCGGCGAGCAGGTTATGGCCCGACTGCGCGACCTGGACGATGTCGCGTTTGTCCGGTTCGCCTCCGTCTACCGGCAGTTCCGGGACGTCGACGGGCTGGTCGAGCACATCGAGGCGCTCAAGGAGTGGAAGCGCCGCGCGCTGGAATCGAAAATGCAGCTCCAGTTCAATTTCGACGAGGATCAGCCGCACTGGAACTGATCCGGATGACGGGGCGGAACTCCCCGAAAGGATGACCGTGGCATGCTGACCGAGTCCAAGAGGGGAACGTGGACCGAGTCCGCGCTCCGAGTGCTCGCCGAGCGGTACCTGTGGAGGCGAGACGGGAAGATCGTCGAAGATGCCGACGGGATGTGCCGACGAGTCGCTCTGGCCGTCGCCCAGGCGGAGGCCAGGTGGCCCTCCTCGGGCACGAGCGTTGAGGCGGCGGCCGAGGCGTTCTACGATCTGATGGTCGAGCGCAAGTTCATGCCCAACTCCCCGACGCTGATGAACGCTGGCAAGGACAACGACTTGCAGCTCTCGGCCTGTTTCGTCGTGCCGGTGGAGGACTCCATCGAGGGGATCTTCGAGGCGATCAAGCATGCCGCGGTTGTTCACAAGAGCGGGGGGGGCTGCATCGCGGCCGATGCCCGCGTCTGGACCACGTTCTGCGGGATCGAGCCCATCGAGGTGCTGGTGAACCGCGCGACCGCGGATGGGCGGACAGGCGTCCTGCACGGCAGTGGAGTAGCCTTTGACGTGCGGGATCTCGGCATCGAGACGATCTCGATGCATCCAGTCACCGGCCAAACGGGGCTGCGCCCGGTCACCCACGTCTGGCGGTTCGACGTCCCTGCCGAGAGCCAGGTGGTAGTGACGATGCGAGAGGGAACGGTCGTGCAGACCAGCGACTGGCATCCCTTCGTGGCGCTGCGAGGAACACGACTGCTTGAGGTCCGAGCAGATAGCCTTGCTCCCGGGGACATCGTGCTCGGACCAGATCGTCCCGATGCGTACTGGCCCTGGGCGGAGGCACGCGCGGTCGGTTCGCTGACGGTCGATCCGGATGTCGGTTGGCTCATCGGGTTCACCCTTGGCGATGGATCGTTCGAGTATGTGCCTGCTCTGCGACAGTACCGGGTTCGCTGGTTTTCCGGCACGACCGACGTGCTCGAGCGGGTCCGGTCAGTGCTCGCCCGGCACGGCATCCGCGTCTCGATCCAGCAGGATGCGCGTGGGATCCTCAGCCTGGCCACACTCACTCAGCGGTACGTCCACGACCTGCTCGAAGCCTGTGGCCTGGAGAAGATCGGTCCGAAGGACGATCTCATTCGGATCCCCGAGGTGATCGCGAAGTCGCCGCTCCCTGTTGTTCGGGCCTTTGTCGCGGGCTTGCTGGATAGCGATGGCCACGTGGACGGCGATGGCAGCCCGTCGTACACCTCCGCGAGTGAAGCGATGGCTCAGGACCTGGCCGCGCTGATGAGCTTGCTTGGCTATCAGCCGACGGTGAGGGAAAAGGCCCCGGACGGCAAGGCACGGCATCCCACCTACACCGTCCAGTTGTGCCCGCTCCCACAGGTCGACGATCTGGCGCGCGACCTCGCGCCGCACCTTGCCAACGGGCTGCGCCGTGAACGGCTGCGCAGCAGCAGTCGCAAGCAGACGGCGCTGCGCCTCCCATTCCGCGAATGGCGTGATCGGCTCGCCGTGCTGGGGCTGGTGAAGCTGCCTGGCGACAAGGTCGGCGGGCCAGGGCCGTGCGCCGCCGAGCTCAATCGCTGGTCGTGCAACACCGCCGGTCGATGTCGGCGAGACGACCTCCTCGCCATCGCCGCGAAGGTTGAGTCGCGCGATCCGGAGCTCGCCCGCCTGCTCCGTCGGGTGGCCACCAGCGGTCAGGAAGTGGAACGCATCGAGCGGGCAGCCACCCCGAAGCCGTACTATGACCTGACGGTTGAAGGCTGGAACACCTACGCCGCGGGCCGCTCGGGTCTGGCGATGGTGCACAACACCGGCTTCTCGTTCAGCCGGCTTCGTCCAGAAGGCGCGGTTGTCGGCTCGACCCAGGGCGTCGCCTCCGGACCTGTCTCCTTCATGCGCATCTTCGACGCGGCGACCGAGCAGGTCAAGCAAGGGGGTTGTGTCGTTCCCGAAACGATGGTGACCACGCAGCGCGGCATGATCCCGATCCGCGAGCTGGGTCCGGCCGACGCTCCGGCGGACTCGTGGCATCGGCACCTCGATCGTTTGATTGTCGCGACGGATGACGGCCCCCGGCCCTCTGACGAGTTCTACAACCACGGCGTCGCGCCGATCCGGCGCATCCGCACCCGAAGCGGGTACCAGCTCGCCGCGACGCTGGATCACCGTATCCGGGTGATCGACGAAGAGGGCCAGTACGCCTGGCGCCAGGTGAGAGAACTGAAGCCAGGGGATTGGGCAGTGCTGCAAAAGGGGCACTTGCTGGAGCCAGAGGACGACAGCCTGCCGAGGCTGGCCGGCGAGCCACACCCGAACGCGACCCCGGTGCGGCTACCCCAGCAGGCATCCGAGCAGCTTGGCGAATTCATCGGCTACCTGGTGGGTGATGGCAGCTTCAACCGGTACAACCACGGTGGCAGTACGGGACGACTGATTCTCACTGTTTCGGACGACCAGCCGGACGTGGTCGGATGGCTGATGCGGGCGAGCCAGGGGTTGTTTGACGTCACCCCGGTGGTGAACAAGCAGAAGGACGAGGGGAGCACCAACTACTTCCTGAACGCGACCACGCTGGTCAACTGGCTGCACGAGATCGGCGTGGAGAAGCCATCCGCTCGGGAGGCGCAGGTGCCGCCAATCATCTTCCGCAAGGGGATTCGGATGGCCCGCGGCTTCCTCCGCGGGCTGTTCACCGCGGACGGCACAGTCTCGCCGGACGGGCGTCCCTCGCTCTGCTCGGTATCCGAAGCGCTGATCGACGGCGTACAGCAATTGCTGCTGGCGGTCGGGATACCGAGCAGCACGTCGGTGGTGTCCAATCGAGCCGGGGCGTTCGGGGCGAGGCCGCTCCATCGGTTGCGCGTCGTGACCCACGCCGGTCTCGAGGTGTTTGCCCGGAGCATCGGGTTCATCGACGCCCGGCGCCAGGCGCTCCTGGCCAAGGCGCCCGACCAGTCGTATGAAGTCTGCGATGTGATCCCCCACCAGGGGAAGACGCTGGAAGCCGCGTACGCAGGCCCGGGGCGCGGGTCCGGTCCGATGCGAGGCTCGAGAGGGGCCAACCGCGAGCTGTACCGCGACATCCAGCATTACCTGCCGGGTGTCGCGACGCCGCGCAACCTGACGCGGTCTCGCCTCGCGCTGCTGGGCGACCGGCACCGAGAGATCCGCAACAGCCCCCTCGCGTGGTTCCTGGCCAACGATCAGTTCTACGACCCGATCGAGGTCATCGAGGAGAGCGAGTCGCTCACCCTCGACCTATCGGTGCCGGCAAATAGCACGTACATTGCCAACGGCTTCGTCAGCCACAACACCCGCCGCGGGGCCAACATGGGCATCCTCCGGGTGGACCACCCGGACATCCTCAAGTTCGTCGACTGCAAGCTCAGCGGCGGCATCACCAACTTCAACATCTCCGTCGCCGCGACCAATCGCTTCATGGAGGCGCTGGCGAAGGACGAGGAGTACGACCTCTACGCGCCCCCCCACCGGACGCCAGTTGGGAAGCTGCGCGCCCGGGATGTTTTCGACCGCATCGTCAAGGCCGCCTGGCAGACCGGCGACCCGGGGATGGTGTTCATCGACCGGATCAACAGCGGCCCGGCCAACCCGACGCCGGAGGTCGGTGAGGTGGAGGCCACGAATCCGTGCGTCACGGGGGACACGCTGGTGGCCACCGCAGATGGCTGGCGCCGAACGGACGACATTCGGGCTGGGGATGGAGTCGGCACGGTGTTGGGCCTGGGAACCGTGGATACGGTTGAGATCTACGAGCGGCGTCCGGTCTTTCGCGTGCAGCTATCCGATGGCGCCGAGCTCCGGGTGACGGCTGCTCACCAGTTCCACGCGATCCCGCACGAACAACGAGCCAAGAACAGCGCGAACAAGCGGTTTCGTCCGCTCCGCCTTGATCAACTGAAGGTCGGTGATTCGGTGCGCATCGTTCCTGCGCTGATGCCGAACAATCGGGTGCCTGATCTGCCAGACGGCTGGTCAGAGCGAGAGTACGGCTTCCTCCTCGGCGTGCTCATCGGCGACGGTTGCGTCACACCGAAGACCCTTGACCGCAATGTCGTCAAGGTGGCAGTGGATCCGAACGATCAGGAATGGATTCAGGTTGTGGACAGCCTGCTGCGAAAAGCGGGTGCGACCACGGTGACCCACAACCGGTCCGGTGAACGGTCGGTGAACTTGGCGAGCGCCAACAAGGCGGGAGCAGCTCTGGTGCGCCAGTCGCTCTTGATCCCATCGTTCGCCCACGAGAAACACATTCCCCTCATCTATCAGCAGTCCAATGAGCGGTTTCTCGCTGGGTTTCTCGATGGGCTGTTCAGCACCGATGGCAACGTCAACCTGTCAGGAACGCATCCAGTGCTGCGTCTTAAGACCACGAGCCACGAGCTCGCGCGCGACGTACGTCGCGTTCTCCTCTACTTCGGCATCCACGGGCGCATCGCTCGCGTGAAAGCCACAGCAGGCCACATTGATGGGCGCCCGATCGAGCCAAGACACCAGCAGTACGAGGTGCTTATCTCAGGAGCCGGGTTGCGGACGTTCATAGAGCGCATAGACCTCTCGGCTCCTCGGAAACGCGAGCGTCTGGAGAAGGCACTCCGGGAGTTTGCCCTCACGGGCAACACGTGGCTGGCCAAGATCGCTGCAATCGAGCCAGATGGCGAGGAGACGGTCTACGACCTGCACGAGCCGCGCTCAGACACCTGGATCACAGAAGGTGTCGTGAGTCGGGGCTGCGGCGAACAACCCCTCCTCCCCTACGAAGCCTGCAACCTGGGCTCGATCAACCTGGAGCGGTTCGTCGACGACGAGCGGCGCGACGTCGATTGGGCCGAGCTCGAGCGAGCGATCCGAACGGCGATCCGCTTCCTCGATGACGTGATCGAGATCAACCCCTATCCGCTGCCCCAGATCCGGGAGATGGTGAACGCCAACCGGCGAGTCGGTCTGGGGGTGATGGGGTGGGCCGACGCGCTGTTCCGTCTGGGCATCCCGTACGACAGCGACGCGGCGCTCCAGCTCGCCGAGAAGGTGATGGCGTTCGTCAACCGAGTCGGGCACGAGCAGTCGGAGCAGCTCGCCGGCGAGCGCGGGCCGTTCCCGAACAGTCCGCGCAGCATCTACAGGGATCAGCGGCCCCTTCGCAACGCGACGGTGACGACCATCGCCCCGACCGGCACGATCAGCATCATCGCCGATTGCTCGTCCGGGATCGAGCCGATCTTCGCGCTGGCGTACACCCACCGGGCCAACGGCCGAACCCTCCGCTTCGTCAACCCCGTCTTCGAGCGCGTCGCCCGCGAGCGGGGTCTCCACAGCGAAGAGTTGATGGAGCAGGTGCAGCGACAGGGGAACGTCCACGGCCTCGACGGGGTGCCCGAGGAGCTGCGGCGCGTGTTCGTCACCGCGCACGAGATCGCGCCGGAGTGGCACGTGCGCACGCAGGGGGCGTTCCAGAAGTTCACCGACAACGCGGTCTCGAAGACGATCAACCTGCCGAACTCGGCGAGCGTCGACGACGTGGCGCGGGCCTACCTCCTGGCCTACGAGCTCGGCTGTCTGGGGATCACGGTCTTCCGCGACGGCTGCAAGGGCACGCAGGTGCTCAACGTCGGCGTGAAAGACGGCGCGAAAGACGGGGGCGCCCTCGCTCCCGACCACTCTCCCGCCGGGGTCCTCACCCCCGGTCCCTCTCCCAGTGGGAGAGAGGCCGGGGATGAGGGTGGCGAGAACAAGCGCGAGACTGCTCGCGAGAGAGGTACGAAAGCCATGCCAGGACGAGTCGCCACGCCAGCGACGTCACCGACGCCCGCCAGGGCTGCGTCCGAGACCGCCTCGGCTCCGGTTGACAACACCTGGCCGCACGTCGGCCTGAAGCCGCGTCCGGCCGTCATGCACGGGTACACGCGGAACATCAAGGCGCCGGAGGGGACGCTCAACGTCACGGTCAATGGCGACGAGGCGGGCCCGCTGGAGGTGTTCATCAACGTCGGCAAGGCCGGGAGCGACATCGCCGCGCTGGCCGAGGCGGTCGGCCGACTGATCTCGCTCTCGCTGCGGCTCCCCTCGCCGATGACCCAGCAGGAGCGGGTGCGGGTGATCGTCGATCAGCTCCGGGGCATCGGCGGGAGCCGGTCGGTCGGGTTCGGGCCGAACCAGGTGCGGTCGCTCCCCGACGCCGTCGCCCGGGTGCTGGACGAGCACCTGGCCGGCCATGAGCACCTCGGCAACGGCGGCCACGGCCAACCGGCGGACGCCGTGCTCACCCCGGCCTGGACGGGCAACCTCTGTCCCGACTGCGGGTGCAGCACGCTCGTCTACCAGGAGGGCTGCCGCAAGTGCCACGCCTGCGGGTACAGCGAGTGCTGAGTAGGATTGAAGCGCTTGTCGGCGCCAACTCAGCCTGGTACGATATCCACGCGAAGTACGTAGCCAGACGTAATCAGCGGTCAGCCGTCAGTCAGTGGCGTCAAATGGTTGCCTGGCGCTACTGATGACTGACAACTGATGACTGACGACTACCTACATCTGCGTAGGAGGGCCTGGGCCGTGATCGCCATCGTGGACTACGGGGCGGGCAACCTGCGGAGCGTGGCGAAGGCGCTCGAGCACGTTGGCGCGACGCCCGCTGTCACCGATTGCCCGGAGGAGGTTCGCCGGGCCAGCGCGGTGGTCTTGCCTGGGGTGGGCGCAGCGGCCGACACGATGCGGAACCTCGCCGCGCGGGGCCTGGTCGGACCGGTCCGGGAGGCGATCGCCGCGGGCAAGCCGTTCCTGGGCGTCTGCATGGGCTTGCAGGTCCTGCTCGACGGCAGCGAGGAGGGTGGCTGGCAGGACTGCCTCGGCATCCTCGCCGGCCGCGTCCGCCGGCTGCCATCGGGGCTCAAGGTGCCACACATGGGCTGGAACCAGGTCCGGCAGCGCCAGCCCCACCCCGTCTTCGCCGGCATCCCGGACGGGGCCCACTTCTACTTCGTCCACTCGTACTACGTGGACCCGATCGATCGCTCGGTCGTGGCCGGCGAGACAACCTACGGCTCGACATTCCCCAGCGTCGTCATCGCCGGCCACGTCGTCGCCACCCAGTTCCACCCCGAGAAGAGCGGCGACGTTGGCCTCCGGTTCTACGCCAACTATCTTCGGTGGGCACGCGAGTTGGTCTGAGTAGCCTCTTCAACTGGCAGACGAGCTCACCGGAACCGTATGGAGGTAGCGTGCCAGACCATCTGGTTGAACGGGTCGCCCGCATTGCCGCCGAGTTTTCCGGGCGGCTTGGCGTGGCCGGGAAGAATCTCTGCACCGAGGAGCGCGTCGAGTATCAGGCTGACCTGGTCTTGCCGACGGCGAGCATGATCAAGCTGGCGGTGCAGGTCGAGCTGATGCGCCACGTGGAGGCCGGGCGCCGGCGGCTGGATGACGTCGTCGAAGTGCGCGAGGAGGATCGCGTCGAAGGCAGCGGCGTGCTCCGCCATCTGGGCGCGGGGCTGCGGCTTCCGATCCGCGACCTTGCCTTCCTTATGATGAACGTCTCCGACAACGTCGCGACGAATATGCTCATCGACACCGTCGGCATTGACAACGTCAACCGGATGTTGCGGGCCGAGCGGCTGGACGAGATCGAGCTCCGCCACAGGATCGACTTCGACCACTGCTGGGGGGATCCGCGCCATCTGGCGGTGGGAACGCCGCGCGCCTTCGCCGAGCTGCTGGAGCGCGTGTACCGCGGCACCATCGTCAGTCCGGCCTCGCGCGACGAGATGCTGCGGACGATGGCCGGAGTCGGGGCGGAGCGGCTGGGCCGCTATCTGCCGCTCCAACCGTATGCGGACGACTTGCGGAAGCACGGCTACCCGGCCGGGCCTACCCTCAGGATTGCTGGCAAGACCGGCGGGCTGATTGGTGTTCGCGGCCACGTCGCCGTCGTCTCTGGCGACGGTGTGGAGTTCATCGTCGCGGCGATGACCGACGGCTCGCGAGATACCGACTGGGGTGTGGAAAACGATGCCGTCCTCGCGCTGGCGCAAGTGGGCAAGCTGCTCCACAACGCGTGGGCGGCCCCGTGTTGAGGGTGTTGCACAATTTGGGGAGAGGATATGACCGCACTGACCTGTACCTCCTTCTCGTTTCCACTCCTCTCGTTCGAGGACGCGGCGAAGGTGATTGCTCTGATCAAGATCCGCTATGGAGAGCATCCTGTTGCGCGACAAGCTCTGGGAGTACCTTGAAGACTGAGCGTCTCTACTATCGCGACAGCGCCCTGCGCACCTTTCGCGCCCGAGTGGTGAGCGCTGAGCCCGCGGCCGGCGCGACCGGAAGCGCGTGGAACGTCGTCCTGGACCGCACGGCGTTCTACCCGACCTCGGGCGGCCAGCCCAACGACCTGGGAACGCTGGCCGGTCGGCCCGTCGTCGACGTGATCGACCGTGGCGAGACGGTCGCCCACGTCGTCGCCGAGCCTACCGTCCCTCTCTCCGTGTTGGAGAGGGGGCCAGGGGGCATGTGCGCCAACTCAGGGCCTGACGCGGCGGCACCGGGGGCAGACCTCACCCCCTGCCCGCCGTTCCTGAGTGGATCCGACGCGGAGAGGGGGAGCCGCCATCCCCCTCCCCGCGTCGGG
>JACPQP010000531.1 GCA_016190465.1 Chloroflexota bacterium | reverse complement strand
CTGCCCACCCGCCCAACCAGACAACCGAACCAGTTACTTTACATACAACACTCACGTGCCCTATACTCTTATGACCCTCATAGCGGTCAGTGTCGGAATAGCCGGCATGATAATAGCAGCTTTCTCGGTGATGCTGACCGGTTGTTCCCGGCAGAGGAAAGGAGTGGCAGGCAGATGAAGATTGGCGTGTTGACTGGCGGTGGGGACTGCCCGGGTCTCAACCCGGCGATTCGCGCGGTAGTTCGCCGCGCCGAACAGCATGGGGACGAAGTGCTGGGCATCCACAACGGATGGGCTGGCCTACTTGGTGAGACGAAGAGCCAGCCACTCACTTCGCGAGATGTCTCGGGCATTCTCCCGCTCGGCGGCACGATCCTGGGCACGTCGCGGACGAACCCCTTGCGCAATCCGGCCCACATCGCCCAGGTCGAGCAGAACATGCAGAATCTTGGCCTCGATGCCCTGGTCGCGATCGGCGGCGACGATACGTTGACGGTCGCCGCTCATCTTCACGAGCGTGGGCTGGCACTGGTGGGCGTGCCGAAGACGATGGACAATGACGTATCGGGGACCGACTACACCATCGGCTTCAACTCGGCCGTCTCGATCGTGGCCGATGCGCTGGACAAGCTCCACACGACGGCGAGCTCGCACCACCGCGTGCTCGTGGTCGAGGTGATGGGCCGTGGCGCCGGCTGGGTGGCAGTCGTCGGAGGGCTGGCTGGCGGTGCGGACTATGTGGTGATACCGGAGGTGCCGGCGACGATCGCCGAGATCTGCGATCATCTCCAGACCCGGCGGGCCCGTGGCAAGGACTTCAGCATCATCGTCGTCTCGGAAGGGGCAGCCATTCAGGGCGTGGAGACGCACGACGACGCATCGCGTGATGCGTTCAACCACGTCCGGCTGGACCGACGGAACATCGGGGAGATCGTGGGCCGGGAGATCGAGCGGCGGACCGGCTTCGAGACACGGGTGACAGTGCTGGGGCACCTCCAGCGGGGCGGCTCGCCGAGCCTGTTCGACCGGGTGCTCGCGACCCGTCTCGGCGTGAAGGCCGTGGACTATATCCACGAGGGGCGCTTCGGCTACATGCCGGCGCTCCGCGGCAACGAGATCGTGCCCGTGCGTCTGGCCGATGCGGTCGCCACGCCCAAGCTGGTCGATCCCGAGTTGTACGAGCTGGCGAGGACTTTCTTTTAGTCGTGTCAGGTGACAGTGGTCTCCCGGTAAGTGCCGAAGACGTCGCGGAGGGCGTCGGCGATCTCTCCCACGGTGCAGAGTGACTCGACGCACTCCAGGATGAATGGCATCAGGTTCGCGTCGCCGCGGGCTGCCTGGCGCAGCGCCATCAGCCGATCGGCGACATGGCCGGCGTCTCGCCGTCGCTGAAGGTCGGCGAGACGCCCGCGCTGGTCGTTGGCGATCTGAGGGTCGACCCGCAGCACCTCGGCAACCGGCGCGTGCTCCTCCGCGAAGCGATTGACCCCGACGATGACGTCCTCAACCTGCTCGACGCGCTGCTGCGCCCGGTAGGCGCTCTCGCCGATCTCCCGATGGAAGAACCCGGCCTCCAACGCGGGCAGCACGCCGCCGAGCTCGTCAATCCGGCGCAGCAGGTCCTCGGCGGCGCGCTCCAACTGCGTGGTCAGCGCCTCGACGAAGTAGGCCCCACCCAGGGGGTCGACGGTGCTGGCGACGCCGCTCTCGTGGGCGACGATCTGCTGCGTGCGCAGCGCCAGCTTGGCGGCGCGCTCGGTGGGGAGCGCGAGCGCCTCATCCATCGCGTTCGTGTGGAGCGACTGACAGCCGCCGAGCACCGCGGCGAGCGCCTGGATCGTCGTGCGGACGACGTTGTTCTCGGGCTGCTGGGCGGTCAACGACGATCCGGCCGTCTGCGCGTGGAACCGCAGCATGCACGACCGCGGGTCGCGGGCGCCGAAGCGGTCGCGCATGAGGTGCGCCCAGAGGCGACGTGCCGCCCGGTACTTGGCGACCTCCTCGAAGAAGTCATTATGCGCGTTGAAGAAAAACGAGAGCCGCGGTGCGAACTGGTCAACTCCCAGCCCGCGCTTTCGGGTCTCCTCGACGTAGGTGATCCCGTTCGCCAGCGTGAACGCCAGCTCCTGCACAGCGGTTGCACCGGCCTCGCGAATGTGATACCCGCTGATCGAGATGCTGTTCCAGTTGGGCAGGTGTTCCTGGCACCAGACGATGAGGTCGACGACAAGGCGAAGCGACGGGCGCGGGGGGTAGATCTGTGTCCCGCGGGACATATACTCTTTGAGAATGTCGTTCTGGACGGTTCCCTGAAGCTGCCCGGGCGCAACTCCCCGCCGCTTTGCCGCCGCGACGTACAGCGCCACGAGGATCGCCGCCGTGGCGTTGATCGTCATCGACGTGCTGACCCGGTCGAGCGGAATGCCATCGAACAGCCGCTCCATGTCGTCGAGCGAGCAGATGGCGACGCCAACCCGGCCGATCTCGTCCTCGGCCAGCGGGTGATCGCTGTCGTAGCCCATCTGGGTCGGCAGGTCAAACGCGACGGAGAGGCCGGTCTGACCCTGGCTCAGCAGGTAGCGATAGCGACGATTCGACTCGACGGGAGACCCGTAGCCGGCGTACTGGCGCATCGTCCAGAGGCGGCCCCGGTACATCGTCGGTTGCACGCCCCGGGTGAAGGGCGGCTCACCGGGGAACCCGAGGTCGGCCAGGTAGTCGAGGTCGGCGACGTGCTCGGGGGTATAGAGGCGCTCAAGCGGCAGGCCAGACGCCGTGGTGAAGGATGAATTGCGCTCCGGGGTGCGCCGGGTCGCCGGCTCGACACGCTCCCGCTCCCATCGTTCGCGCTTCGCCCGCACCTGGCCGATGTCCTCACGGTCCATTGCTCTCTTCGTGTCCTTTATCTCCCCCCGGCCCCCTCTCCGTTTGCGGAGAGGGGCCGGGGGGAGGTCTACGTCTCGCGCCTCACGCCAGCACCAACAGGACGCGACCCTGCTCGACCGTCTGCCCCGCCTCGACGTTGGCTGACTGCACGGTGCCGGCTCGTGGTGCCTTGATCTCGTTCTCCATCTTCATCGCGCTCAAGATGACCAGCCCCTGGCCTCGCTCAACCCTCTGCCCCGGCTTCACCAATACCGCGACCACGTACCCGGGCATCGGTGCTTTGATCGGCAGCTCGCCTGCCTGGATGTGGGCGCGACGTTGGATGGTGGCGAGCCGACGGGCCCACTCGTCCTGGACGGTGAGCTTGTACTGCTCGCCCTCGATGAGCACATGATACTCGCCTTCCTGCTCGCCTTGTTCCTGATCGATGAACACCTCGTACGAGCGGTGGTCGACGAGCAGGGAGTAGAGCGACGGGGCACGTACCTGGCGCAGATCGATCCGCAACTCCCGGCTCTGGTGGCGGACCACGAGCAGATCGCCCCGCTCTTCAAAGTCGAACTCGAGCGTCTTCCCCTCGACGTCGACGTAGTATTTCACGGTTCGGCAGCCTCCCTGCTCATCGCAACCCTTCGCGCCGGGCGACGACTCGCCAGGTGCTGCCAGGGCCTCGCGCGTCGGGCGCGCTCTGGCCCATTGCCCTGGCCGCCGCCTCCTGTTTGGCGCGGTAGGCGACGGCAGCCGCGGCCACCGCCGCGATAAGCCCGCGTTCACTCTCCCGCTCGGTCAGCACCGCCTGTTTCTCCATAAAGGCGGTGTCGAAGCGGCCGGCGATAAAGCTGGGGCTGTCCATCACCCGGAGGTGGAAGGGGACGACGGTCTTGATCCCCATAATGTGGAACTCGTTGAGCGCCCGGCGCATCCGCAGGATCGCCTGGCCGCGGGTCTCGCCCCAGCAGATCAGCTTGGCCAGGAGTGGGTCGTAGTGGACCGAGACGTCCATTCCCTCAAACATCCCGCTGTCGACGCGCACCCCGGGGCCGCTCGGCTCGTCGACACTGGTCAGGCGGCCAGTGGAAGGCAGGAAGTTGTTGTAGGGGTCCTCGGCGGTGATCCGGCACTCGATGGCCCATCCGTTAGGTCGGACGTCCTTCTGGCGATAGCGCAAGCGCCTCCCCATAGCGATGCGCAACTGCTCGACGACGAGATCGATGCCGGTGACCATCTCGGTGACGGGATGCTCGACCTGGAGACGAGTGTTCATCTCGAGGAAGTAGTAATGTTTGTCGCGATCGAGCAGGAACTCGGCGGTGCCCGCGTTCTCGTAGCCGGCAGCCTGGGCGGCGCGCACCGCGATGGCGCCCATCGCGTGGCGCAGATCGTCGTCGACCACGGTGGAGGGAGACTCCTCGATGAGCTTCTGGTGGCGCCGCTGGATCGAGCATTCACGCTCGCCCAGGTGGATCACGTTGCCGTGGCGGTCGGCGAGCACCTGGACCTCGATGTGACGGACGCTCTCCAGCAAACGCTCGACGTAGAGCCGGTCGTCGCCGAAGGCCGCCAGCGCCTCGCTGGCGGCAGCCCGGTATGCGCCGGCCAGTTCCTCGGGAGCACGTACGACCCGCATCCCCTTGCCACCGCCACCGGCTGCTGCTTTGAGCAGGAGCGGATACCCGATCGCGCGGGCGACCGCTTCGGCCGCCGCCTGAGTTGGCACAATGCCGTCGCTGCCCGGCACGATCGGCACGCCGGCCGCCGACACGGTCTTCCGGGCGAGGAGCTTATCGCCCATCGTCCGAATGGCGTGGGGGCTTGGGCCGATGAACGTCAGCCCAGCGTCGCGGCAGGCCTGGCTGAAGTCGGGGTTCTCGGCGAGAAAACCGTAGCCCGGATGAATCGCCTCGGCTCCGGACTCGCGAGCCACGTCGATCAGCCGATCAATGCGCAGGTAGCTCTCGCTGGCCGGCGCCGAGCCGATCGGGTAGGCTTCGTCGGCGTAGCGAACGTGAAGGGCATGGCGATCGATGTCAGAGTAGACGGCGACCGTGGCCAGGCCGAGTTCAGCGCAGGCACGCAGGACGCGAACGGCGATCTCGCCCCGGTTGGCGACGAGGACTTTGCGGAACGCGGTGAGCATCGTATTCCCTCATCTGGGGGTTGGGGGTCGGG
>JACPQP010000530.1 GCA_016190465.1 Chloroflexota bacterium | reverse complement strand
GCCCGGCAGGTGCCGCCCTTTTCAGATGGCCAGGGCATCCATCCAGGTGGCAGCCACTCGGCGACCGTCGACCTCCACCTCGATCTCGGCTGCCGCGATCTCCAAGGGACACTTGCCAGGGTACGGATAGACCCGTTTGCGCTCCTTCCGAATCTGGTAGCGGTGAAAGTTGATGTGCAGCTCGTCCAGCCGGAAGAAGTTGTCCGCCCCGTCGTCGCTCATGAAGCATTGCAGCAGCCGAAGCCGCCGCTTGTACCGTCGCCACACCCACTCCACCACTCCGCTCGTCCGTGCCAGACCCGCCACCATCCCCTTCAGGTGAAAGGTCGCTTCCTTGAAGGTCGACCGCACCACCCTGACCAATCGACCGGCCAGCGGATCGTCGCCGTACTCCTGGACCAGGGTCATCAAGGCCACCACGGCAGCCCGCTCGCTCGGGGCATCCCACACCGCCCGGATCTGGTCCCTCAGCCGATCACCCGCTTGCTGCCCCTTGGCTGCGGCGTACGCCTTCAGCCCACCCGCCAGGTTCCGCCAGAGGTGGAAGATGCTCCGTTGCCAGGGGACTGCCCCCAGGTCCCGCATCGCCCAGATTGCCGGGTCGGTTTGCCGTCCATCCGATCGCCATGCCCGGATGGACTTCAGGCCGATGCCCCGCCGGACCAACTGCTCCACTCCCGCCCGCAGCTCCTCTTCTGTCTCGTTGGCCAGCCGGCGCAGGTTCAGCACCAAGCGCGTCTTCCCGTCCACCAGCGCCTGCACGCCGAAGCCCACCTTCCGGCCGACACCCTCAACGATCCCCTTGATCCATCCCCACGATTCGTCGGTCGCCAGCACCCCACTGAACAACCCCTGGTACCGCTCGGCAACGCGGTCTTCCTGCCCGGCTCGCTTCCCCGCTTCCTGGAACCAGCGCCACACCGTGGTATGGGCCAGCTTGATCGGCTCCGATCCCTCCTTCGGCTGCCGCCACGGCGCCCATCGCACGGCTCGTCCCGCCCCCGTCACGATCCCGTGGACCATGCTGCCCAACTCCCGCCAGGAGGTAGTGCAGTCCATCGCGAGGTCCAGGCTCATGCGGATCACATCCCGTCCGTACCACTTCCGGGGCGCCAGCCAGGCCGGCTTGTCTGACCAGGTCTTCCCGCACCGCGTGCAGCGATAGCGCTGGATCGCAACGTCCGGGTCCAAGTCGTCAAGGCAGCGCTTGCCACGGTTGGAGAAGCCGTGCCTGTTCCAGAGGGTGCCGCCGCATCGCGGACAGACCGGGCGGCTCGGCGGCGTGAGCAGACCCTTCACGAACTGGACGGCGCGGGATACAATTGTCATGGGCGGGCACCTCGCCAGGCAGGATAGGCGTTTCGACCACGACTATCTTACACCGGTAAGGTACCCGCCGCTTCTTTCACCCTCCAGCAGCAACACACTCCGCAACCGCGTCCAGCCATTGGTTGAAGAAGGCCATCACGTGGGCCCGCATCGTCGCGGTGAACCCGTGTCCCACGTCCTCGGCGTGGGCGACGAGGTGCTCCACCACCCCGCGTGCGGCATAGGCGGCCCGCGCGTGCTCGATCGTCTGCTCGATCCCATCGACCGGAAAGATGCGGTCGCGGGTGCCGTAGCAGGCCAGGAAAGGGCGCGGTGCGACCAGCGCCAGGATGTCGCCAAACTCCCCGTGCCGCAGCAGGCCGGGGACGTAGAGGGCGAAGTTGTGGTTAATCGCGTTGCGGAAGATCGTGCCGTAGCTCGCGAACCCGCAACTGGACACGGCGGCGGCGATCCGCTCGTCCATCGCCGCGACGAACGCCGTCTGCTGACCGCCGAGCGAGTGGCCGATGCAGCCGATCCGCGATCCGTCGACCTCGGGCCGGCATTGCAGATAGTCGACGCCCCGGCGCGCGTCGGACAGCATCTTCGCCTGGAGAGAGCTGCCCAGCGCAATCCGGCGGGTGAACTCGAACCGCTCGTAAGCTGCCCCTTCGAGCGTGGGGTGGCGACGATCCTCGAAGCAGATGGCGTCGGCGACCAGCGTGGCATATCCCTGTCGGGCCAGCTCGAGCGCGTAGAACTGCTCCGGGTTGCCAGCCAGTCCGGCTGGCTCGCTCTTCCCGAGGTGGAACTGCCCGGCGTGCTGGTGCAGGCAGAGGATGGCCGGGACCGGCTGAGCCTGGCGAGACGGGCGGAAGAAGTACGCGGCAACCTCCTCTCCCGGCTCGACCTGGTATCGCACCTCCTCGCGGATGATCTCGCCCAGGTCGACGCTGGCGATGGTGCGGGCCGCGAGTGGGGCCGCCTCGGGCAGAGCGCCGATCAGTTGTCCCAGCAGAGCACGATCAAGGGGCATGGTGAACAGCCTCCTTCCTTATGGTTGTTTACTCCTTACTATACTATCGCTTACGGCCTTCCTGCCCACGGCTGCGCCCGGTACTCCTGTTCGAGAATGGACATCACGACATCGTCGTGCCAGACACCGCCAACCAGAGCTGATTCTCGTTCGATGCCTTCTCGAGCAAATGCGCATTTCTCATAGCAGCGGATCGCTCGCGTGTTGTAGGCCAGCACACGCAGATCGATCCGATGCAATCCCACAGCGTCGAAGCCGTGTCGCAAGAGCAGGCGCACTGCCTCTGTACCATACCCGCACGACCAGAACCGCCGGTCGAAGAGGCCGATGGCCAGTCGGGCGCGGCGGTCGGGCCAGTTGATGCCGTGCAGGCGGATGCCGCCGATGGAGCGTCCGTCGGGTGCACCGATGGGCTTACCATCAGGCCACACGAATGCGGCGATGACGAATCTTCGCTCCTTCGTGAGATCCTGGTTGGTGATCGACGCCAGGATGCTTTCGGCCTCCTCGCGGGTGAACGTCCTGGGCTCGCCCGAGCCACCGTACATGCGATGCTCTTCGGGATCGCGTGGCACCTCCACGCGCGCCTCGACGTCGGCCGGGATGGGCTGGCGAAGGATCAGCCGGTCCCCTCGGAGAACTGGCAGCTCAGGCGGATTGGCTGGCATCCACTCGATCCTTCTCACCCTTCTCCCAGGTGCCGCCGTCGGCGTGCCTGGGTGGCCACGAGCGCGGCGCCACCCAGAGAGATCACCGCCAACACCAGGCAGGCGCGCGAGAAGCCCTCCAGGAAAGCGCCCGCGTCGCTCACCACCGTAGCCTCGCCCGGCAGGGCGATCACCGCCACGATGATGGCCACCGCCAGCGTGTGGCCAAGCTGGCGGCTCGTCTCGCTCGCACCGGCGGCGAAGCCCCGCACCGGCACGCTCACCGCACCCATGATGGTTGTGGTGATCGTAGGCATGAACGCGCCCGAAGCCGCGCTCATCACCACGATCAGCGGGAAGAGCAGCCAGTAGCGCAGGTGCGTGCTGAAGACCCCGAAGGCGAGGAACCCCGCGGCGAGCGCCGTGAGATACGCCGGCGCCAGCAGCGGCGAGCGGTGGCGGTCGTAGAGCCGCCCCCCAGCCAGCGTGGCGACAGTGTTGACCGCCTGGGAGACGAAGAGGAAGCCTGCCGTGTAGCCCGTGTCCAGCGACCAGGCCCGCTCGATGAGGAACGGCATCAGGAACATCAGCCCCATCATCGTCATGTGCATGACCATGTTCGCGCCAAGCGCGGTCGTCAGGACGGCATTGCGCAGGTGGGAGAAGGTGATGAGCGGATTGCGGAGCCGGCGCTCGACGACGACGAGCAGCACGAACAGCGCCACGGTCGCCGACTGGGTGACGACGTGGTAGGCGACGTCGGCGGCGAACGAGGCGTCTCCTTCATGGAGGTGGCTCAACGCCAACATCAGCGAGGTCAGCGCGAGTGCCCAGATCACTGCCCCGGCCAGATCAGGTCGCGCCCGCTGTTGGGGAGGCGTGTCGGTCTGGACCAACGCGGTGAAGAGCAGCACCAGGAGGGCCAGGGACGCCGCGGCGAGGAAGATCAGTCGCCAGTCAGCCAGAGTGAGGGCGACAGTGCCAAGGGCGATGCCGGCCAGCGCGCCGATCGGCGCCGCCATCAGTGCGACGGCGAAGGCCCGACCACGCTCCGCCTCCGGCGTCGCGTTGGTGAGGATGGCCGGCGACGTGCCATTCATCAGCGCGCTGCCGAGGCCCTGGACGACCCGTCCGGCGATGATGGCCGGCAGGTTGGGGGCGAGGCCGACGCTGACAGAGCCGACCGCGAAGGCAACAACGCCGGCGCGGAACACCCGCTCGTGTCCGTAGGCGTCACCGAGCCGCCCGGACACCAGTACCATCGCGGTGAGGACGAGCAGGTAGCTGGTCATCACCCAACCGGCAGCGCCCACGTCTACCTGGAGCTGAACGGCGATGGTGGGCAGCGCCATCGAGATCGGCGTCATCGCCATGATCGCCAGGAAGTTGCCACTCACCGCCATCAGCAGCGCGTGGCGCCGCGCGTCGAGCGACCTGACGACGGAGATGTGCGTGAGCAAACGGTCACCTCACCGCGGACGGGCACGATCGCTCGCGCCTTTACACCGCCCCTGGGATTCCCTAGAATGCTCCCCGTGACGAGACGGCAACTGCAGATAAACGCTGCCCTCACCCCCTACCCCTCTCCCACGGGGAGAGGAGCGAGGGGTGAGGGCCGCTCTTCGGAGGGCGAGTATGGGTCCAGTCGGGGACCGGCGCATTGGCTTGCAGATGCGACCGAGGTGGAGCGAGGCGCTCTGGCGTTACCTCCGCGCGCCTCGCTTGACCGCTCAACGTGAGCGACAGGCGGATGTGATCGACGCGATCAAGCAGCAACTCGTCGACATCACCTCCCCCGCCGACCTGTGCATCCACTATCAGACGAGCCTGTCGCTCTGCCAGCAGGTCGCCGATGCCCTCTACCCGGATGACCCGTTTCTCGCCGATCTTCACCGGACCCGTGACGTCGCCTACGGCCTTCGCTACGTCGAGCTCGTCACCGGACGGCCGTTGAGCGCATTCGATAGCCTGCCCGCCTGGCTGGGCGAGTGGGCCGTACTCCGGTAGGGGCATCTCTCCTATGGCTTCGGGTTGGGGAAGAAGAACTCGAACATCTGGCGACCGCGTGGCGCGGCGATCTCCGAGCCGGCCCCGCTCCCCTCCACCATCACCAGGACCACCACCTGCGGGTTGTTGGCCGGCGCGTACCCCGCAAACCAGGCGTGTGAGCTGGGACCCTGGTTCTCCGCCGACCCCGTCTTCGCTGCCGTCACCGTCCGATACCCCTGGAACGCGTAGTACGCCGTCCCGTCCGTGGCGTGCGCCACACCGATCATCCCCTCCCGCACCGACGCCAGATATGTCGGGCTCAGCCCCAACGGCCGCGCGGGTGTCGCCTCGAAGCTTTTCACCACCTGCCCATCGGCTTCGGTGATCCGCTGCACCAGCACCGGCGGGCGCAGCGTTCCGTTGCTGGCCAGCGTCGAGTAGACGTTCGCCATCTGGAGCGGCGTCGCCTCCAGGAACCCCTGACCGATCGCCAGGTTCACCGAGTCGCCGGGGAACCATGCCTGATCGAGCGTCCTCTGCTTCCAGTCGGGGTCCGGCAGCGTCCCACCGCTTTCCTCATCCTGGCCGATCAACCCCGTCGGACGCCCCAGCCCGAACCGCCGGGCGTACTCCGGCAGGATCCGCGGGTCGATGGATTGCAGCTTCTTCCCGATCTCGTAGAAGACGATGTTGCAGGATGTCGTGATCCCGCGCTGAAGGGTGACCCGCCCGTGTCCCTCCGGCTTCCAGTCGCGGAAGGGGATGCCCGGCCCCAGGCCGTACCAGATGCCGTTGCAGTCGAATGGCGAATCTGGCTGGAAGCCCCCCCGCTCGATCCCCGCCGCCATCGTGATCACCTTGAAGATCGACCCCGTCGGGTAGGCGCTCCCGACCGGCCGATTCTGGAAGGGGTGGCGCTTGTCCTCAGTCAGTTGCTTCCACTCCGCGGGCGAGAACCCCAGAACGAACCTGTTGGGGTCGTACCGCGGAAAGCTCGCCATCGCCAGCACCGAGTTATCCCGGGGATCCAGCACCACGATGCTCCCCGTCTTGTCCCCCAGCACCTGCTCGGCCTTCTTCTGCGCCTCCAGGTCGATCGACAGATACAGGTTTCGCCCCTGCCGGGCCGGGTTGTCCTTGATGATCTTGACCACCTCGCCCCGGCGGGTGACCACCGCCAGCTTGCCCCCGCGCACCCCCGCCAGCTCGCCCTCGGCCCAGCCCTCCACTCCGGTCCGCCCGAGCCGATCGTCGGCCTCGTACCCCTTGGCCGCCAGTCGGTCCATCTCCTCGGCCGTGATCACCGAGGTATACCCGACCAGGTGGCTGGCCACCTCGCCATTCGGATAGATCCGCGCCGCTTTGCGCCGCACGACCAACCCCGGCACGCTCTCCAGCTTCACCTTCAGCTCGGCCTCTCGCTCGGCCGGAAACTCGGCCAGCGGCACGTACCAGTCCGCCGGAACACGCCCGGTCCGCTCCTTAATCTCCTCCGGCTTCAGCTTCACATATGGCGCCAGCGCGCCGAACATCTGCCGCTCATCCTTTACCTCGGCCGGGACGACGCCGACCGAGACCAGAAAGCCCTGGGTGGCGAGTGGCCGCCCCTTGCGGTCGAAGATCGAGCCGCGCTGGGGGTTGAGCGGAAACAGGCGAATCAGGTAGTCGGCGGTGAGGTCCTTGAAGATCAGCGAGGGGCTCCACTGGACCCGCCAGGCGGTGTTCTCATAGGTGAGCGGGAGATAGTTCTCCTCGACGATGTCACCGACCCGGCGGGTCTTGACCTCGACCCGGAAGGGCAGCTCGACGACGCCCTGATGGTAGTCCTGGGGGTTGATGTTGAGGAGCCTGGCGTCGAGCGTCTGGATCGTGGCCATCTCGGTGATGTTCTGATATCGCTCAATGAACTGATCACGAGAGATGGTGCGCTGGGCCTCGGCGGAGAGGAGGTTGTAGAGATCGGCGTAGCGGCGTTGTTGCCAGGCGCGGAGGTAGGCCTCGGCGATGCCGACGGGCGATGCGGGGGTAGGGGTGGCGGTGGGCGGAATGACCCGATTCAAGGCGGTCGCGATGGGGTTCGCGGCCGCGGGAGTGGGAGTCGCGAAAGCGCCCCCATCAGGATCGGCCGGCGTGGCGCTGGCCGTGGGAACGGCTCGCAAAGCCGCCAGACGAGGACTGAGACCAAGCGCCCCCATCAGGACCGGCTGGCCGCGCAGGAGATAGATCGCCCCGCCGACCAGCGCTCCCATCAGGACGAGGACGAGCAGCAACGGCCAGGGGCTTTGCCGACCTCGCGGATGGTAGTAAGGCATCCTCTACCACCAGAGCTTTCCGGCCATATCCTGGGCAAACTCATCGGCAGACTTTGCCCAGAGGCCCGTGCTCAGGTACTTCCAACCCCCATCCGCCAGCAGGGCCACGACGTTGCCCGATGCCATTCGCTGGGCCGTGCGCAGGGCGCCGGCGATGACGGCGCCGGAGGAGATGCCGGCGAAGATGCCTTCATTCAGCGCGAGCACTCGCTCGCCCCGGAGCGCGTCGGAGCTGTTCACGATCAGCTTGCCGTCGAGCGCGTCGAGGTCGAGAACAGGCGGAATGAAGCCATCCTCGAGACTGCGCAAGCCCTGAACGAGATCGCCCTGCTCGGGCTCTACCGCGATGATCTTGACCCTGGAGTTGTGCTCGCGAAGTCGCCGGGCGACGCCCATCAAGGTGCCGCCCGTGCCGAGGCCGGCGACGAAGACGTCGACCTCGGGGAGATCGGCGATGATCTCGGGACCGGTCGTCTGATAGTGGGCCTCGGGATTGGCCGGATTGCCGTACTGATACGGCATGTAGTAGTCGCCGGACTTCACCAACTCCCAGGCCAACTCGATCGCCCCGTTGCTTCCCTTCTCACCCGGCGACGGGATGACGATGGCCCCCAGGAGCTCCAGGAGCTGGCGGCGCTCCGGGCTGACGTTCTCCGGCATGACCACGCGAACCGGATAGCCGGTCACGCGCCCGACCAGCGCGAGCGCGAGGCCCGTGTTCCCACTCGTCGGCTCGAGAATGATCTGACCGGGCCGCAGCTCGCCCCGCCGCTCTGCCTCCTCGATCATGAAGCGGGCGATGCGATCCTTGACGCTCCCGCTCGGGTTCTGTCCCTCCAGTTTGGCGAAAATGCGCACCTTGGGGTTGCTCGTGGTGCGCGTCAACTCGACCAGGGGAGTGTTGCCAATCGTGTCGAGAATGCTGCGGAACCTCATACCGACCTACGCACCGCCGGCGATCGCGGGGAGGATCGCCACGACATCACCGTCTCCCACGGGTGTCTCGAGCTGATTCAGATACCGGATGTCTTCGCCGTTGCGGTAGATATTGACGAAACGATGAAGCTGCCCACGCTCGTCCCGGATGTGGGAACCAAGCCCCCCGTACTGTGACTCGAGGCTCGCCAGCACCTCGGCCACGGTCGTTCCGCTCGATTGGACGGTGTTCACGCCGCCCGTGTACTTCCGCAGGACGGGCGGAATGCGCACTTCGACAGCCATGCATGCCTCCTGGCAGGGATCAGCCCGCTTGATCGAGCTGGTCGTACCGGCAATCATTATAGCATAGGGCACCCCGCTCTCCGAGAAAATACGGCCGGCAGTTCGCGTTCTTTGAACTCGGTCGCGCCGTCCGGTATGATAGTGTTAGCGGCCAGGGGCACGAACAGTCCCGATGGACTGTTCGTGGGTCCCCCTCGATGAGGAGCCAGGCCGATGAGGAGCCATCTCAACCATCTCCAAAGGAGGATACCGTGACGCAAGCAGGGAACGTAGCCATCACCTGGTGGGGCTGTGCGACAGTCGAGATCCGTCTCCAGTCAGAAACAGGTGACGAAACGATCGCGGTCGATCCCTACCTGTTTCCCCAGGAGCCGCGCTGTCGCTACATCTTCTGCACCCACGAGCACTACGACCATTGCCACGAGCCAACTCTGCGGCAGCTCTGCCAGGGCGACAGGTTCGAGCGACTGATCGTCAGCCCTGGCTGCCTGGCGATGTCGCGGCTCGAGTCGCCGGTGACCGACGATCCCCAGGACCTGCGATTCGTGCCGCCCGATCGATTGACCGCCCTCTATCCCCTTCACGCCAGCCAGCCCTCCGCCCTCTGGAATGGCCCGACGGCGCTGGCGCTCGGTCGCCTCCGAGTCGAGGGAGTCGAGAGCAGTGAGACACCACGGGTGTACCGCGATGGCACTCCCGTCGACGGGGTGCTGCCGACCACGGGGTACCTGATCGAGGACACGTCGACCGGTGTCTCGTTTTACCACCCCGGTGACATCCACGCGACGTTTGACCAGCTCGGGCGCCTCCGGGGACGCGTGACCTACATGTTCTACCCGTTGGGCAAGACGTGGGAGATCGAGATGGAGATCATCGACCTGGTGCAGCCCGAGTTCCTCATCCCGATCCACTATCGCCTCGCCGATCCCGACTTCCCGGTACCGCTCCGCCTGCCACTCGAGGCGGAAGGTATCCTCGATCCCCAAACCGGCGCCGACCTGCCGGACGTCTCTCCCGAGCACCGGCGGCTCCTCTTCCAACCGCCCGTGCTCCAGCGAATCATCGGCGGTCACTGGTACCCGACGCCGCGCGATCCGCTGGGCGACATCGCCCGCATCGAGGCGAAGCTAGCCGGACTGAGTCGCTTCCTGGTGCTCAAGGCAGGCGTGTCCTACCGACTGGACAATTGATTGCTGACGGCCACAGGCTCGCCGGCCGGTCGCCCGGCATAACTCTTGCGCACATGCCGGGTGCACCACTGTCTCCCAGCTCGACACGATTGCTTGACAGATGAACCGCGACGCGATAGCCTTATAAATGGTACGTTGCACAATTGATGCTGCGCCTCAAATGACGCATCGTCCGTTTGGTTGACCGGCAGCAGTCGGGTGGCCAGGCGCGTCCCACTCGATCGTGTGTGGCAGAGTGGCGCCTTCAGTGTGGAAGGCGCCGCGATTCGTTCAGGCCAATTCCTTCCTGAAGGCATTGGCAGGAAGAGAGGAATGAGCGATGGGTTCGATGACTGAACCAGCGGCCGTCAAGACGCGACGCACTCCGCGACCTCTGGACGTCGACCTCGGTGGCGCCGAACTGCGCGCCATCTGCGAGACCATGGTCCTGAGCCGAGCGCTTGACGAGCGGATGTGGCTCCTCAACCGGCAGGGGCGGGCCCACTTCACCATTTCCTGTCAGGGGCACGAGGCCGCTCAGGTTGGCACCGCCGCGGCGCTCCGCCGTGGCGAAGACATCACGTTGCCCTATTACCGCGACCTTGGGGTTGTCCTCTGGATGGGGATGACCCCCCGTGAGGTCATGCTTTCCTTCTTCGCCCGGGCTGACGATCCAAACAGCGGCGGACGACAGATGCCGAACCACTGGGGGCACGCCGGGCTGCGCATCATCTCGGGATCGAGCCCGGTCGGCACGCAGATCCCGCACGCGGCGGGCGTGGCGCTCGCCGCGAAGATCCGTCACGAACCCACCGTCACGGCCGTCTATTTTGGCGAGGGCACCACCAGCGAAGGCGACTTCCACGAGGGACTGAACTTCGCCGCCATCCACCGCTTGCCGGTCATCTTCGTCTGCGAGAACAACGGCTATGCGATCTCCGTGCCCCGTCACAAGCAGATGGCGACCGCGACTGTCGCCGAGCGCGCTGCCGCCTATGGTATGCCCGGAATCGCCGTCGATGGCACCGATGTCCTCGCGGTGTACCGGGTCATGCGCCGGGCAGTCGATCGAGCGCGAAGTGGCCAGGGACCGACGCTGATCGACACGCGCGTTCATCGCTTCACTCCCCACTCCAGCGACGACGACGATCGCGTCTATCGCCCACCCGAGGAGGTCGAGTCAGCCCGGCAGCAAGACCCGGTCGAGAAGTTCCGGCGCACGCTCGTCCAGCACGACCTGCTGACCACGGCGCAAGACCACGAGCTGCGAGAACGGGTGGCGGCCATCGTGGAGGATGCCGTCGTCTTCGCCGAGCAGAGCCCGCTGCCAGCCGCCGCCGATCTGACGCGGCACGTGTTCGCCGAATCGGGGAGGCGCTAACATGGCCGTCAAGAACATCGTCGAGAGCGTTCGTGACACCCTTGGCGAGGAGATGGCGCGAGACGAGCGCGTTATCGTCATCGGCGAGGATGTGGGTGTAAAGGGGGGTGTGTTCAAGGCCACGGCTGGACTCGTCGAGCGGTTCGGCGAGGAGCGGGTCATCGATGCGCCGCTGGCCGAATCGAGTATCATCGGCGTGGCGATCGGGGCGGCGCTCAATGGCCTGCGACCGGTCGCCGAGATCCAGTTCGCGGACTTCATCTATCCGGCGATGGACCAGATCGTGAGCGAGGCCGCTCGGCTGCGCTATCGCTCGAACGGCGCGTTTGGCTGCCCGATCGTGATCCGAGTGCCGTTTGGTGGCGGCGTCCACGGCGCGCTCTACCACTCCCAGTGTGTCGAGGCGCTGTTCTTCCACGTTCCTGGACTGAAGATCGCCGTGCCGTCGACGCCGGCCGACACCAAGGGGCTACTGGCCACCGCGATCCGTGACGAGGATCCGGTGCTGTTCTTCGAGCACAAGAAGTTGTATCGTCGGGTCCGGGGGGAGGTGCCCGATGGCGAGCACACGCTGCCATTTGGTCAGGCCGAGGTGAGACGGCCCGGCGACGACCTGACCATCATTACCTATGGGGCGATGGTCCACGTCGCCCTGGAAGCGGCCGAGCAGCTCGCGCGGGAGTCAGTAGCCGCCGAGGTCATCGATTTGCGCACCCTGGTCCCGCTCGACAAACAGACGGTGGCCGACTCGGTGATGCGGACGAGCCGGGCGATCGTTCTTTATGAGGATAATAGGACGGGCGGGGTCGGCGCTGAGATCGCGGCGATTCTTGCCGAGGAGTTCTTCGAGCACCTGGATGCGCCGATCGTGCGCGTGGCCGCGCCGGACGTGCCGGCGATACCTTACAGCACGCCGCTTGAAGAGGCGTTCCTACCCAACGTGGCGGGTGTGGTCGCCGCCGCCCGCCGTCTGGTAGCATATTAGCCCCGACGGGCGACGGGGCGACGGAGGGACAGGGCGAGGGGGCGAGCTGTCAACGGATTCAGGGAACGGATTGAACGGATTGGCCGCTCGGTAATCCGTTCAATCCGCTCCCGAAATCCGTTGACAGCCCGCCCTCTCGCCCCGTCAACCCCGGAGGTCGCCCCGTCGAGGGTGGGGCGGGGGGAGGGTTGCGCTGGTGGTGACCGAGATCAAGATGCCGCAGCTCGGAGAGTCAGTAACCGAGGGGACGATCGCGCGGTGGCTGAAGGCGCCAGGTGATCGCGTCAAGCGCGACGAGCCGCTGGTTGAGATCGTCACCGACAAGGTGAACGCGGAGATCCCATCGACTGTTGCGGGGGTGCTGTCCGAGATCCACACTCCCGAGGGGACGACCGTGGCAGTCGGTCACACCATTGCGCTCGTCGAGACCGAGTCCCCCGTGGCCGCCGCCGCTCCTCACTCGGCGCCAGCAGGTGACGGCCATCCGCCTATCGACCGTGCCGAGCACGCGAGACGGGGGCCGCGTCCAGAGGCCGAGCACGACGAGGGGGAAGGTCCGAGCGAGGCGGCCCCCGACGCCCTGGCGAAGCGCTCCTCACCGCTGGTGCGGCGATTGGCAAAGGACCACCGGGTCGACTTGAGCCAGGTCGAAGGCACCGGTCTCGGCGGGCGGGTGACGAAAGAGGACATCCTCGCCTACGTCGCGCGCCGCGACGCGGCCCATATTCCGGATCAGGCGATCACCGTTCCCTCAGCCGAGATGGCAGCGGCAGCGGCGCCCGAAGTTCCGTCTCGGCTCGAAAGCGCGGCACCACCGGTCGCCGAACCGCCCGCCGCCATCGCGCCGGATGGCGTCGAGCCGGGCGCTGTCCCCGCTGCCGGTGTTCGCCCGGAGCCGGGCGACCGGGTAGAGCCGGTGTCGGCGGTCCGCCGCACGATCGCCCAGCGTATGGTCCGGAGCCACCAGACGATTCCCGACGCCTGGCTGATGGTCGAGGCCGACGTGACCGGATTGGTCCGCCGTCGCGAGGGTGCGAAGGAAGAGTTTCGGCGGCGTGAAGGCATCGATCTTACCTACCTGCCGTTCATTGCCAAGGCGGTCGTCGAATCGCTGAAAGACAACCCGATCGTCAACTCGACGTGGGCCGAGGATCGGATTATGATGAAGGGGCAAGTCAACCTCGGCATCGCCGTGGCGCTGGACGATGGGCTGGTCGTTCCGGTCGTCCATCGTGCCGACGAACGAAGCATCGCCGGGCTGGCTCGGGCCATCGCGGATCTGGCCACCCGGGCGCGGGCGGGAAAGCTCTCGCCGGACGACGTCCAGGGGGGCACGTTCACTCTGAACAACAGCGGCGCCTTTGGGTCGATGGCCTCGCACCCGATCATCAACCATCCGCAGGCCGCGATCCTGAATATGGAGACGATTACCAGGCGTCCGGTCGTCGTCGGCGGGCCCGACGGCGATGCCATCGCGGTTCGCTCGATGATGAACCTCTGCATGGCCTTTGACCACCGGGTGATGGATGGCGCCCAGGCCGGCCGGTTCATCCAGGCGGTGCGCCAGCGCCTGGAACGCATCCGCCCGGACACGCCGATCTACTAGGTAGGAGACAAGCCGATGGCCTCGCCTGCTCGCCCGCAACCAGTCGCGCTGGCGCGCCCGCCGTGGCTGCGGGTGCGGTTTGCCGATGGACCCAATCACCAGGACCTGCAAGAGCTCGTCCGGGGTCATTCGCTCCACACGGTCTGCGAAGAGGCGCATTGCCCGAACATCGGGGAGTGCTGGGAGCACCGCACGGCAACGTTCATGATCCTCGGGCGCATCTGCACGCGCGCCTGTCGCTTCTGCGCCGTGGCGACCGGCGTGCCGACCGAGCCTGACGAAGACGAGCCGGTCCGGGTCGCCGAGGCCGCCGCGAAGATGGGGCTACGCCACGTCGTCGTGACCTCGGTTGCCCGCGATGACCTCCCGGACGGCGGCGCCGCCATCTTCGCCGAGACGATCCGCCAGATCCGGAAGTGCCGGCCAGACGCCTCGATCGAGGTGCTGATCCCCGATTTCGGGGGCGACCGGGCCGCGCTACGAGTCGTGATGGATGCCCGGCCGGACATCCTGAACCACAACATGGAGACGGTGCGTCGCCTGCAACGGCAGGTTCGCGCGAAGGCGCGCTACGACCGGTCCCTCGATGTGCTGCGGAACGCGAAGGCTATGGACTCCGCGGTACGGACGAAGTCCGGGCTGATGCTCGGCGTCGGCGAGACGTGGGATGAGATCGTCGACACACTCCGCGACCTGCGGGCAATCGCCTGTGACATCGTCACAATCGGCCAGTACCTGCGGCCGTCGCCGGGGCATCTCGCTCTCGAACGCTACTACGCACCAGAGGAGTTTGCCGAGCTCAAGCGGATCGGCCTGGCGATGGGCTTCCACCACGTCGAGTCGGGACCGCTGGTTCGCAGCTCGTACCATGCGCACGAGGCGATCTGAAGTCGGGTGTCGGGGATCAGGTGTCGGGGGGGGTCGGGGGCCGGGGCCG
>JACPQP010000522.1 GCA_016190465.1 Chloroflexota bacterium | reverse complement strand
CCCGACGCGGGGAGGGGGATGGCGGCTCTCCCTCTCCGACGCGGAGAGGGGGTAGGGGGAGAGGTCTGCCCCGGTGCCGCCGCGCCAGGCCCCAAGTTGGCGCCTATGGATTCGGGGGGCGGGTGTCGGCGGAATGCGCCACGCCCGGGGCAGCATAGCCAGGCGACCACCAGGGAGACGGACCAGGGAGGATAGGGATGGCAGAGTACCGTTCGCTGGCGCCACGAACGCTTGACCTGCTCCGGGGCGCCAGCACCGCCACGCTGACGTCGATGCTCGGCAAACAGGGCTTGCGTCACCAGTTCATGCGGGGAGTTCGTCCGCTCGCCCCCGGATCGCGGCTCGTCGGCCAGGCGTTCACGCTGCGGTACATCCCTGCCCGGGAAGATCTGGACCACACGGGGGCGACCGACAACCTGACCGATCCGCAGCGGTTGGCGGTGGAGCACGTCGGCCCCGGCGACGTCCTGGTGATCGACGCCCGGGGCGACCTGCGGGCGGGGACGCTCGGCGCGATCCTGGCGACGCGGATGAAGGTGCGCGGGGCGGCGGGGATCGTGACCGATGGCGCTTTCCGGGATACACCAGCCATCGCCGCCTCGGGTCTCCCCGCCTACTGCCGGGGCGCGCACGGGAACGCCAGCAAGACGGTCCATCACGCCGCCGACCTCCAGGTGCCCATCGGCTGTAGCGGCGTCGCCGTCTACCCCGGCGATGTGATCGTCGGGGACGACGAGGGAGTGGTCGCCATCCCGCGGCACCTGGCCGACGCAGTCGCCGAAGTGGCGGCCGAACAGGAACGGCACGAGGAGTTCATTATGGAGCGCATCCTGGCCGGGGCCAGCATCGTCGGGACGTATCCGATGGACGAGCGCACGCTGGTCGAGTACCGGGAGTGGCTGCGGCAACGAAACGCATAGGAAAGCGATCAGATGGACCACATCGGTCACCTGGGGCGTCGGCTGGCCGATGTCCGCGAGGCCGTCGAGCTGCTCCAGCACCCGGCGCTGGCCGTGAACCTCGATACCAGCAACTACGCGTTGAACGGTCAGGACGTGGTGGGAGCGATCCGCGCGCTGCGGCCGTGGATTCGCTACGCTCACCTCAAAGACGTCCACGACACCCCGCAGGGGCCGGCAATGACCTGGCCCGGCAACGGCTATCTGCCGTTCACAGAGATCTTCGCCGAACTGGACGCCGTCGGCACTGACTTTCCCGTCTGCTTCGAGTTCCGGGGCGACGGCGACCCCGTGGGCCACCTCCGGGCCACCCTGGAGTTTGCGGTCGGGATCCGCGGCGGTGAGCAGACGAGCGCCTTGACCGGGACGAACGGGAACCGCAGATGAACGCAGATGAACGCAGATAGCCTGACCAAGCATCTGCGTTTATCTGCGTTCATCTGCGGTTGCAAACTCCGCAAGGCCAGGCCTCCGACGCTTCCTGGCCTGACGAAAACTCACCGACAGATATGCGCTGTGCCCCAGCTCCTCGGTGTGGCTGCGCTTGTCCTCCTCGCCTGGTCACGGCCGACGTTCACCACAGGCGCGGTTCCTCCCGCCGACTGCTCGCCAGCGGTGGTGCGCGCGGCGCTGAGCCCGCCGCAGCTCCCGATCGTCACCTGGCCGACGGCCGCGACGGGGCAATGGCCGCTTGCATCTTTCGCTCGTTTCGTGGTCCAGACCCCCGCCCCGTTTCCGGTGCTCACGCGGCAGACGACACCCTACGGGGGCTCGTCGCCGTCGCGCGCCCACAACGTCGAGCTGGCCGCCAATCGTCTGAATGGCGCCGTTGTCGCACCGGGAGAGGTCTTCTCGCTCAAGCAGCGCATCGGTCCGCTCACGCGGTCGGGGGGATACGCCGTCGACTATGGCATCGTCGTCGAGAATGGTGAGGCGCAAACGGTGCCCTCGCCGGCCGGCGGCGCTAGTCAGGTGGCGACCACGCTGTACCAGGCCATCTTCTGGGCCGGGTACCCCATCGACGAGCGCACGCCGCACGCCTACTGGATCGGGCGCTACGGACACGAGCCGACGGGCCTGCTCGGCATCGAGGCGACGGTGGACGAGTTCGGCGCCGACCTCCGATTCCGGAACGATGGGCCCGGTCAGTTGACCATACTCGCCGAGGCCGATGGGCAGAGGCTGTCCGTGTCGCTGTCCGGAGAGCCTCCGGCGTGGTCCATCCAGGTGATCGAGTACCGGGTCGACAACCTCCGAGGCGGCACCAGTGGCGTCTGGCGATCGAGAGAGGCGGGAGTTCCACCCGGCCAGCGGATCGTCGTGGCCGCGTCCGAGTGCGGGTTCGACGTCCGGCTCGTGCGGCTCGTCAGTGGCCCGGCCATGCCCGATCGGACACTGGTGGCGACCAGCCCCTATCTCCCCGCCCGGCCAGTCGTCGTCGAAGGCGGACGGGCCTGGTAGCGATCTCGCCGGCCTACCCGGAGGGGCCCCCATAAACTGCCCATGTGGGTGGTTGACTTCACCCGAGGGGGCGGCAAGACCTGCGCCTTTCCTCTCGCGGCCCCCATAACTGCCCATTTGGGTGGTTGACTTCACCCCCCGAGATGTCGATAATGCAGGACGACAGGTACCTGCTGCTGGAGCGATTGCCTCCAGCACTGCTGGCTACACCTATCCGAAAGCGCCAGCAGACACCTGCCCAGTCACGCGGGGCCCCGGGCAGCGCAGCCCTCCCCAACCTCGGACCGACGTCGAAGCGTCCGCTGCGGCAGATCTGAATCAACGCGTGCGCGACCCTCGTGCGGCAACCCCCGACCTCGCGCTTCCTGGGCGTGTTCGGGCCGGCACCGCGCCGTGGGGACGAACCCTGCGTTCGCCCCTACGGCCGCGACCTCTTCCCCTCTCCCTCCGGGAGAGGGGGCAGGGGGTGAGGGCGTGCCACGCGTCTTACGGAGAATGCCGATGTCAACCCTCTTCCCCTCAGCACTCCTGCACCTCTTCGGACGCCTGAGCTGCCTGGCCGCCCTGGTCGCGTTCCTGGCCTGGCCTGGGCCGGCGTTCGCCAGCGAAGACGGGCTCCTGAGCACCGCGATGGCCGGATCCGCCAACCGCGCTTGGCCAGTCGCCGAGGTGCTCGTCGACCCCGTGGCAGGATCCCTGGAACTCCAGACCTCGACGCGTACCCACATCGTTGGGCGAGGGGACACCCTCGACGAACTTGCGCGCCGCTACGATACGACCGTCCGGGCGATCGTCGACGCCAACCGCATCGCCAACCCGGATCGTATCTCCGAGGGCCAGCGTCTGGTCATCCCGATCGCTTCGGCCCGGACCGGAGCGTCGCGGGGCGGCGAGCGCCTGTCCATCGGCTTCGGCCCGGACGGGCAGATCAGCGCCACTTTGGAGACAGAGCAGCGGACCAGTGAACTGGCGAATGAGCTGGCGATTGG
>JACPQP010000527.1 GCA_016190465.1 Chloroflexota bacterium | reverse complement strand
GATCGGGTACTGCTCGACCTGCTTCAACATCACCGAGCACGACCCCTGTGCGATCTGCCAGAGCCCCGACCGCGACCGGTCGCGCCTCTGCGTGGTCGAGGAGCCGCTCGACGTGATCGCGCTGGAGCGAACGCGCAGCTTCCGCGGGCTCTACCACGTCCTCAATGGCGTGATCTCGCCGATCGAGGGGGTCGGCCCGGATGACCTGAAGGTCCGCGAGCTGGTCGAGCGCCTGCGCCAGCAGCGCCACGAGGAGGTCGTGCTGGCGACCAACCCCAACCTGGAGGGCGAGGCGACGGCGCGCTACATTCACCTGCTCATCGCGCCGCTCGGCGTGCGCGTGACCCGGCTGGCGCACGGTCTGCCGGTCGGCGGCGATCTGGAGTACGCCGACGACATCACTCTCACGCGAGCCGTCGAGGGTCGCCGGGAGATGACCCGCTAGCGTGGCACGACTCTTGCTCCCCTCCGACGCTGGGCCGGCCGTCTGGCCTCCCAATGGCTGGTTGCCTGAGCGTATCTCGCCGAGCGCCGCCCTCACCCCGGCCCCTCTCCCAGTGGGAGAAGGGCGACAGACGAAGCCGTGCAATCGCGAGACATCTTGCAGTCGGCCGTGGGAAACCGTACAATGCAGCCCATCGTTTGGCCCCTGGTCCGCGTCTCAACCATCAGGAGTTTGTTGCCCAGGAGTTTTTGGAATGGCCAGCTTCCAGGTAGAGGAACGAACACGGCTCAGACGCCAATGGGTTGACCAGTCGATCGCCCTGGCGATGCAGAATCGCTGGGAGGATGCTGCCCGGGTCAACCGCCAGATCCTCGAGCTGTTTCCCAACGACGTCGATGCGTCCAATCGGCTCGGTCGGGCGCTGACCGAGCTAGGGCGCTACCGCGAGGCGCGGGAGGCCTACAAGCGCGCGGTCGAGCTGGATCCGACCAACTCGATCGCCCACAAGAACCTGCACCGCCTCTCGGTGCTTAAGGTCGAGCAAGCGCCTCCTCCGACGCCGGAGCGCATCGATCCACGCCTGTTCATCGCCGAGACCGGCAAGACCGGCGTCGCCAGCCTGGTGCGAACCGCGGCGGCCGACGTGCTCGCGCGCATGAGTCTCGGCGACCAGGTGTACTTTCATCCCGAGGGTCGTGCGCTAATCGTCCGCAATGCCCGTGGCGAGTACCTCGGACAGGTCGAGCCAAAGCTGAGCCAGCGCCTCATCGACCTGATGCGTGGTGGCAATCGCTACGCCGCCGCGCTCATGACGGTCACGAACACCGCCGTAAGGATCATCATCCGCGAGACGTACCAGGACCCCAGTCAGACCGGCAAGGTCTCCTTCCCGGTTCGCGGCGAAACCCCGGGTGTGCGTCCGTACACCCGCGAGACACTTCTCAGATACGAAGAGGAGGAGGACGAAGAGGCGGGCGAGGAAGAAGAGGAGTTGGGTATCGAGCCCGAGCTCGAAGAGGCCGAGGAGCCCGCCGAGATGACCGAGTTCGAGGAAGAGGCTGAGGCGGAATAGGGTCGCCGAACGAAACCTCGCGCGATGTGGTATATTCTCAGCGCGACGATCTCTGATGCCGACAGGCGTTGAGCAGTGGTGAATCTATTTCTCTGATCTATTCTCTGAGGGAGAGCAGTCCGTGGGCGACAAGAGTCCGAAGGCATCCGACAAGAAGAAGAAGCAGGCGCAGACCAAGAAGGAACCCAAGCCCAAGAAGTAGTTGGCGGGGGGTCAGCCCCGTGGTGGGGGCGGCCGCACGAACTCGAGCTGCCAGAGGGCGATCGCTCCCACCCCGGCCAGCGCCGCGCCAACCGCAGACGCCTCCGTTCGCGACGCCTGCATCACCAGGAGCGCCACCATTCCCAGGGCGCCACAGACGAGGTACAGCGCCATCACTGCCTCGCGCTGGCTTAACCCCAGGTGCGTGAGCCGATGGGAGAGATGGTCCTTTCCCGGCGTCGTGAGGGGATTGAGTCCGCGTCGCAGGCGCGAGACGACCACCAGACACGTATCGAACACCGGTAGCCCGAGCACGATGACCGGCACCATCCAGGTGACCACCGCCTCGTTCGCGGGAAACCGCAGCTTGATCCCCACCGCGGCCAGCGCGAACCCCAGAAACAGGCTCCCCGTGTCGCCCATGAAGATGCGGGCCGGGTTGAAGTTGTAGTACAGGAACCCCAGGCACGCCCCCAGCAGGGCCGCGGCCAGGCTCGCCACCAGAAACTGTCCGTTGTACGCGGCCATCACCAGGAAAAAGGCCGAGGCGATCGCGGCGACGCCGCCGGAGAGGCCGTCCATGTTGTCCAGCAGGTTCAGCGCGTTGGTGATGCCGATCACCCAGAGCAGCGTCAGGGCGACGTTGAGCACCGGGTGGGGGAGAAACTCCACCTGCACGCCCGTGGCGACCAGCAGCGCCGCCGCCAGCACCTGGCCGCCCAGCTTCAACGGGGGGGACACGTGCCAGCGGTCGTCCCAGATCCCCAGGAACGAGACGAACGTCGCGCCGAGGAAGATCCCCACCACCTGGGGGACGTAGAACCGGTCGCCCACCAGCGCCAACGCGATAACGGCGGCCAGGTAGATGGCCGCCCCGCCGAGGAGCGGCGTGGTGTGTTGGTGCAGCTTCCGGCCGCTGGGGCGATCGACGATGCCCGTGTGGACCGCCAGCCGCCGGGCAACCGGGGTGATCCCGATCGCCAGCGTGAGGGCCGTGGCGAAGATCAGCAGGTACGTGGTCATGGTCGGCTCCCCCGGCGCAGGGCATCGACGAGGCTCTGGAGCGCCGTCTCCTGGCCGGGTGGGGCCGCCCGGCGGGCCCCCTCCGCCGCCTGGAGCGCGTCGGCGTACATCCCGACCGACTGGTACGTCACCGCCAGGTTCCGCAGCGAGACCCAGTCGCTCGGATCCCGCGCGATGACCTGCCGAAAGGCCGCGATCGCCTCGGTCGGGCGTCCGAGCCGGGCGAGGATGAACGCCCGGGCCCGGAGCAACGCCAGGTTCTCCGGCTGCACCGCCGCCGCCTGGGCAATCAGCCCGGCGAATGGCTCGCCCTGCCCCGCCTGGATGAAACTGTTGATGCGCTCCTCGAATCGCTCGTCCATCAGCGCCCGGGGGTCGTGGGCCAACGCGGTCCGGTGCAGCCGAAGCGCGTCCTCCCACTGGCCGCGCGCCTCGGCGATGTCCCCCCGCGCCACGTATAGCGGCGCGAACCGCTCGTCGAGCGCCAGACCGCGGTCGACCACCTCGCGCGCCGCGTCCAGTTGTCGATCGAGCAGGAGCATCCGGGCCCACTCGGCGTAGAGGTGCGCCGTGTTGGGGCTGATGGTCGTGGCCTGGCGGTAGTAGTCGGACGAGGTGACGAGCTTGCTGCGGTCCAACGTCTCGCCCCAGTACCGGTATAGCCGACCGAGGTTGGCGTAGTGGTCGACGTTCAGCGGCTCGACGCGGAGCGCCTCCTCGAGCGCGGTCTGACCGGAGGCCAGCAGCTCGCCCCGACCCATGGATTGGAGCCGACCGGGCGTGACTGACAGCAGCGCATCCGCCGATGGCTGCGCCCGCGCTGTACCTCCGGGCGCGCTGGTCGTCCGCGCCAGCGCCAGGTACGCCCGGCCAAGAAACAGCCAGTAGTAATCCTGCCCTGGCGCCGCCTTCACCGCCTGGGTCTGCGCATAGACGCTCGCCAGAGGCTGGCGCTGCCCATCCAGGATGGTTCCCTGCTTGTGGTAGACGTCGGCGACGAGCTGGTCCAGGTTGAGCTTGATGCCCACCAGGGCGATCAGCAGGGCCACAGCCGGGATGACCAGCGATCCCCGGCTCGACGGCAGGGACAGGGGAAGAGGGTCCCGCAACGCGAAGGCGACGATCGCGAGCACGCCCCAGCCGAAGGCGAGGGCGAAGAGGAGCGGGACATGCCGGAACTGGACGACGACCAGCACCAATATGGAGGCCCCGAACGCCAGACCATACCAGAGCGGCCAGCGCTCCGGCGCGGTCCAGCGGCG
>JACPQP010000070.1 GCA_016190465.1 Chloroflexota bacterium | reverse complement strand
CCACCGGGCTCTGGGGCTGGCTCACCACCGTCGACCACAAGCGGATCGGGATCCTCTACGGCGCCACTGCCTTCGTGTACCTGTTGATCGGAGGCTTCGAGGCGCTCCTCCTCCGTATCCAGTTGTTCCAGCCCAACAGCACGTTCCTGGGCGCGGATGCCTTCAACCAGCTCTTCACGATGCACGGGACGACGATGATCTTTCTCTTCGTGATGCCGCTCAGCGCCGCCTTTTTCAACTTCTGTGTCCCGCTGATGATCGGCGCCCGTGACGTCGCCTTCCCCCGCCTCAACGCCTTCAGCTACTGGACGTTCCTGAGTGGCGGGCTGCTGCTCCACGCCAGCTTCCTGTTCGGCGGGGCGCCGTCGGTCGGTTGGTTCGCTTACGCCAACCTGACCTCCAAGACCCACTCGCCCGGTCCCGGCGTCGACTTCTGGCTCCTCGCCCTCCAGGTGCTCGGGGTCGCGTCGCTGGCCGCCGCGTTCAACTTCATCGTCACCATCGTCAACCTGCGGGCGCCCGGCATGACGCTCATGCGCATGCCGACCTTTGCCTGGATGACACTCGTCACGTCCTTCCTGCTCGTCGCCGCCTTCCCGGTGATCACCGTCGGGCTGATCCTGCTGATGTTCGATCGCTTCTTCGGTGCGAACTTCTACAACGTCGCGGCGAACGGCGATCCCGTCCTCTGGCAGCACCTGTTCTGGATCTTCGGGCACCCCGAGGTCTACATTCTGGTCCTTCCGGCGATGGGGATCGTCTCGGAAGTGCTGCCCAGCTTCTCGCGCAAGCCGCTGTTCGGTCGCCCCTTCGTCATCTACTCGGGGATGGCGATTGGCTTCCTGGGGTTCGGCGTTTGGGCGCACCACATGTTCGCGGTCGGGCTGGGGCCGGTGGCCGACGCCGTCTTCGGCATCACCACGATGCTGATCGCGGTCCCCACGGGGGTGACGATCTTCAACTGGCTGGGCACGCTCTGGGGCGGGCACCTCAACCTCAAGACGCCGCTGTACTTCGCCGTCGGCTTCATCGGCATGTTCATCATCGGGGGGCTGAGCGGAGTGATGCATGCCTCGCCGCCCGCCGATCTCCAGCAGACCGATACCTACTTCATCGTCGCCCACTTCCACTATGTGCTGTTCGGCGGCGCCCTGATGGGGCTGTTCGCCGGCGTCTACTACTGGTACCCCAAGGTCACCGGCCGGCTGCTGGACGATCGCCTGGGTCAGCTCAACTTCTGGCTGCTGTTCATCGGGCAGAACCTGACGTTCTTCCCGATGCACTTCTCGGGGCTGCTCGGCATGCCCCGGCGGGTCTACACCTACGGCCCGGAGCTCCAGGTTACTTCGTACAACCAGGTCTCGACGATCGGCGCCTTCATCCTCGGCGTCGGGATGCTCGTCTTTCTGCACAACGCGATAGTGAGCCTGCGGCGGGGCGAAGTCGCCGGTAGTGACCCCTGGGATGCGGCGACGCTCGAATGGGCGATTCCTTCGCCGCCGCCGGCCTACAACTTCCTGACGCTTCCGGTGGTGACGAGCAGTCGGCCCCTCTGGGATCAGAAGTATCCGATGGCGGCCGAGGATGGGCCCGGGGGCGGCCACGGAAACGGCCAGCCTGGCCAGGTGCTCGCCCACACCCCGGCGGTGACCCTGACCCGTGAGGAGGCCCACGCCGCCCCGCGGGGCCAGGGAGCCGGGGGCGCGGTGGTGCCGCCGGCGGACCCTCACCCCCACCCCCTCCCAGCGGGAGAGGGGACCGCCTCCAGCCCTCTCCCGGTGGGAGAGGGTCGGGGTGAGGGCCCGCCGCGTAGTCAGGAAGAGGGGGCCCACGCGGTGCCGAGCGACGGGCACGCGCACCACATCCATATGCCGAGCCCCTCGTTCTGGCCGCCGGTGACCGCCGTGGGCATTCTCGTCATCGCCTCGGGGCTGCTGGCCGGCTATCCCCTCGCGGCCCTGGGCGCCGTGATCCTGTTGGCGGGCATCTTCGGCTGGGCTTTCGAGCCGCCGGCGTAGCGCGCCGCCAGGCCGGGGGGAGGTGTCCCCCGCCAATCTTCGCCTCAGGAGAATGAGAGTGGAGGACGCATCGACGACGCACGAGGCGTCGCACCACTATCCGGGGATCAATCCGGAGACCAGCACGGGCATCGACCACCGGAAGATGCTGATGTGGGCCTTCCTGGGCTCGGACTGTCTCTTCTTCGGGTCGCTGGTCGCCACGTACCTGGTCTACTATGGGCGCAGCAAGCAGGGGCCGACCCCTCACGAGATCTTCAACATCCCGTTCACCTCGGTCAGCACGTTCGTCCTGCTGATGAGCTCGCTGGCCATCGTCCTCGCCCTGGCGAACTTACAGCGGGGCTCTCGCCGGGGTCTCGCCTGGCTGGGAGTCACCGTCTTCCTGGGGACGTGGTTCGTGGCCGGGCAGGGCTACGAGTTCAGCTCGTTCGTCAGCGAGGGCCTGACGATTCCGGGAAGCCTCTTCGGCTCGACGTTCTACGTGTTGACGGGCTTCCACGGCGCTCACGTCACGATTGGCCTGCTGTGGCTGATGGGGCTGATCGGCAAGGGGCTGAAGACCGGCGCGACGCCTGAGTTTGCCTACAACGTCGAGTACATGTCGCTGTACTGGCACTTCGTCGACGTGGTGTGGATCGTCATCTTCACCGTCGTCTACCTGATCGGCGCCGCGCCATAGCGAGTGATGAGGCGAGTGATGAGGCGAGTGGTGAGGCGAGTGGTGAGGAATGAGGGAATGATCCAACAGCCAGACGGTGGAAGTCACGTCCAGCCCGATGCCGGGACCTACGTCCGGATCGGCGTCGTGCTCAGCACGGTGACGATGATCGAGGTCGCGGCCTTCTACATGCCGTTCCTGCGCCTGGTGCTGGTGCCGCTGCTGTTGGGGCTGGCGGCGATCAAGTTCTCGCTCGTGGCGATGTATTACATGCACCTGAAGTTCGACCCCCGGCTGCTCGCCGCGCTCTTCGCCGGCGGGCTGCTGGTCGCCGGGTCGCTGACCATCGCCCTGGTCGCCCTGTTCCGGAATCTTTGAGTAGCCGGGAGACAGGTGGCGTGCAACCACACAACCACCGGGAAGAGCTCCACGGCGCGGCCCAGACCGAGCGGGACCGGCGGCCGTTGGTTATTGCCCTGCTTCTCACGGCGAGCTTCCTGGTCGTCGAGGTGCTGGGCGCGGTCTTCACCGGAAGCCTGGCGCTGCTGGCGGACGCGGGGCACCTCCTTGCCGACGTCGCGGCGCTCGGGCTGGCGCTCTTCGCCTTCTGGATCGCCGAGCGTCCGGCCACGCCGGAGCGCACCTACGGCTACTACCGCGTCGAGGTTCTCGCGGCGCTGGCCAACGCGGCCACGCTGGTCGTGCTCGCGCTGTACATCTTCTGGGAGGCCTACCACCGTCTGAGCGCGCCGCCGCCGATCCGGTCTCTGCCGATGCTCGGCGTGGCGGTCGCCGGCCTGTTGGCCAACGCCGCCAGCGCCTGGGTGCTGAGCCCACAGGCGAGCGAGAACCTCAACATCCGTGGCGCCTTTCTCCACGTCGTCGGCGACCTACTCGGCTCGCTGGGCGCGGTTCTCGCCGGCCTGGTCATGCTGCTCACCGGGTGGTTCTACGCCGACCCGATCGCCAGCGTGCTGATCGGGCTGCTCGTCCTGTACAGCGGCTGGCACCTCCTCCGCGAATCGGTCGACGTGCTCCTGGAAGCAACCCCCCGGGGTATCGACCTTCACGAGATCGAGCGGGCGCTGGTGACGCTGCCGGAGGTGGCCGGCGTGCATGACCTGCACGTGTGGACGGTGACCTCGGGCTTCCTGGCGATGAGCGGGCACCTCACCGTGTGCGCCGGCGACGGCCATCAGGTGCTGGTCGCCGCGACCGAGCGGCTACGCGAGCGGTTTGGCATCGGCCACGTGACGCTCCAGCTCGAGGCGCCCAGTGAGGAGGAGCGCATCCACCAGGGCTGCTACTTCGGCGCCGACATGACGGCCTGCGTCATTTCGCCTCCCCACCGGACTGTCACCCAGACCGGGCACCGGGACTGACTGGCCGCCTGCACTCCACTTTCAGCCGTCATTCGGCAGTCGGAGTTAGTAACATCAATATTGCTAACTGCTCCTCGGAAAAAGCATTGACACGCCTGCCAGCGCGTGATAGCATAGGCAGCAAAGTAGAGCCTTGAGCGTCGAAGAGGAGTAGTAGCACCTCGGTCGACCCACAGAGAGCCGGGAGATGGTGGAAACCCGGTGGCGACGGCCAGTGTGAACTCGCCTCGGAGCTGCGCGACCGAAAAGCCGATGGGGTGCCTGAGTAGGTCTTCGCCGGCTGGCACCCGTTATCGTGCTATCGAGTGGGCGGGCGCCCTCACTCCCGCTCTCTCCCGGAGGGAGAGGGGGTCTGGCTGCGCGTCAACGAGGGTGGTAACACGGGTCACGATGCCCGTCCCTTAGGGGACGGGTTTTTTGTTCGACTCGTGGATCACGCCGCGAAGGCGTCGCATCGGTTGAGGCAAGCTCGCCAACCAGGGTGGTACCGCGGGACCTTGCTCCCGTCCCTATGAGGGACGGGAGTTTTTTCGGCCCGACGCTCGATCTCTCCGGAGGAAGTCCGGGGATCGAGTGGGGATCGAGACAGCACGGTAGAGGAGGACGACATGGCCGTGGATCCAGCGACCCGCAACAATCACGTGACGACCACTCCCGTTCAAGAGCGCGAGGTTCGACGCCTGACCGGCGCGCAGATTCTCTGCGAGTGCCTGATTCGCGAGGGCGTCGAGGTCATCTTCGGGATTCCGGGCGGCTCGGTACTCCCCCTCTACCACACGCTTCCCGAGTACCCCCAACTCCGCCACATCCTGGTAAGGCACGAGCAGGGCGCCGGCTTCGCGGCGAGCGGCTTCGCGCGGGTGACCGGGCGCCCCGGCGTGGCAATGGCGACCTCGGGGCCTGGCGCGACCAACCTGGTCACGCCCATCGCCGACGCGCTGATGGACTCGGTGCCGCTCGTGGCGATCACCGGACAGGTCACCCGGTCGATGATCGGGAAGGACGCCTTCCAGGAGATCGACACGACCGGGATCACCCTGCCGATCACCAAGCACAACTGGCTGGTCCGGCATCCGGAGGAGATCCCGACGATCGTCCGCGAGGCGTTCCTTCTGGCTCAGACGGGCCGCCCCGGCCCGGTGCTGATCGACATCCCGCGCGACGTCCAGCAGCAGCACGCCGACTTCCACTGGCCCGACGAGGTGCGGATCCGGGGCTACCGGCCGACTTTCCACGGCAACGTGCGGCAGATCCGCCAGGCGATCGATCTGATCCGCCAGGCCCGGCACCCGCTCATCTGCGCCGGGCACGGCATCATCATCTCCCAGGCCTACGCCGAGCTGCGCGAGCTGGCCGAGAAGGCCCAGGTCCCGGTCATCACCACCCTGCACGGCGTCAGCAGCTTCCCGGAGTCCCACGAGCTGAGCTTTGGGCTGATCGGTATGCACGGCGGCGCCTACGCGAACCGCGCCGCCCAGGAGTGCGACGTCTTCATCGCCATCGGGATGCGCTTCGACGACCGAGCCGTCGGCCGCTTCTCGGGCTTCGCCCCCAAGGCCAAGATCATCCACATCGACATCGACCCCGCCGAGATTGGCAAGAATGTTCGGACGCTCGTCCCGAT
>JACPQP010000539.1 GCA_016190465.1 Chloroflexota bacterium | reverse complement strand
GTGCAGCGGATGCTCAACGGCTACCTGGCGGTGCCCGCGATCCTGGACCGCATCGACGAGTACATTGTGCCCCCGGCCCTGGGCAACCGCTCCGGCGTGCTGGGGGCCATCGCGCTGGCGCAGGAAGCCGGGTGGGTAGCCAGAACCACAGATGAACACGGATAAGAGCCTATCCGATAACCCACGAAACGGGGCCGCTGGATGCGGGCTCCCGCCGGTTTCCGGAGTGGCTCCAAGTTGCCGAGGTGACGACGTTGCTCTGGGAGTTCGGCCCGGGGACCAGGATCATCGTGGGAGCAGGCGCGGCGCGCCCCACCGCGCGGGCCGCGACCTACCTTCAGAGTCAGGTCGAGCGACGGTGCGGCTGGCGCTGGGAGATGGTCACCGGCAGGGAAGCTGGACCGGGCACGATCGTGCTGGGGGTACCCGGGGACGGCTCACCCTTCGGTCCAGTGATCCCCGCGCACCCCGAGGAGATCGCGCTCTGGTGCGGGGGGAACCCGTCCGCCCCCACCGCCGGCGCCCTGGCGGGAGGGCCCAGTGCCATCTTGGCGGCAGCAGGCAAGCTCGCCCGGATGATGGACCTGCGTCCGGGCCACGCCCGATTGCCCCGTCTCTCGCGTCGTGAGCGCCCGGCCTTTCCGGTGCGCGGCCACACGCTCGCCAACCACAAGCAGAGCACGACCTACGACAAGTGGAGCTGGGAGCAATGGGAGGACTGCCTCACCGAGCTGGCTGCCTGGGGGAGCAACGTCGCCATCGTCGTGCCGCTTCATCCCGCTCGCTGGCGCGGGTCGCTCCCATTCGACGACCCGCCGTGGTTCGATTCGCCGGCGCGTGAAGCCGAGTTCGCCCGGCAGATGGAGATCCAGCTTCGCCTGCCGGACCTGTGCCACGACCTCGGGATGCGCTACGGCATCTGGATACCGTCGAACGACGTATTCCCGGAAGAGGCAGTCCGTCACCCCGAGGTCAGCCGGTACGGCCGTTCCTACGTCTGCCTGGCGGTGCCCGAGGCCCGCGCGCGCCTCCGAGCGATCCGCGAGCGGCTGCTCGCGATGATGCCCCGTCTGGACGTGCTCTTCATCCCCTCGAAAGACAACGGCGGCTGTCCCGGCTGCGAACACTGCACTCCCTGGGCGCCGCTCTATCGGGACCTGGCCCAGGAGCAGATCGCCCAGGCCCGGCGCTACCACCCTGCTTGCCAGGTCTGGCTCTCGCAGCAGGGCCTCGACGCGGCGGAGAGCCAGCATCTCCTCGACTGGCTGGATCGGGAGCGCCCCGACTGGGTGGAAGCGGTCGCCTACGGCCCGTTTGGCGAGGTGATGACTTTCGGCGACCCCGACTCCAGGGAGGGCGTCCTCTCCCTGGAACGGTATCCCCGCGGCGGCCCGATCTCCGGCCCCCCCATCCGCCTGCGCGCCGCGCTGCCCGGGCAGTACCGGCTCGTCCTCTATCCCGACGAGACCCATACCTTCCGCTGCCAGTATCCGGTCGCCGGAATGGACCCGGTCGTCCAGTACGTCTGGGACCGAGAGAGCGCGCCGTCGCCCCGGCCGCGCGAGATGGCTCGACTGCACGGTATGACCTCCCCGGCTGGCGATGGCTCCATCCCGTACTCCGAGGGTGATACCGACGACGTGAACAAGTTCGTCTGGTCGGCCAGGGACTGGGACCCGGCCCGGAGCGGCGAGGAGATCACCGCCGAGTACGCCCGGTGGTTCTTCGGTCCCGGCGTGGGCGAGACAGCAGCCGCGCTCATCCTCCTGGTGGAGGAGATCCTCGGCGCGCCCCTGCACGGCAGTCGGACCATCGGTTCGGACATCGGTTCGGCCGTGCCGAAGGTCGGTTCGGCGGTGAATGAGACTCGGGCGCTGGTGGACGCCTGCGAGGCGCGAGACCCGAGCCTGCTGGAGAGCTGGCGGTGGCTGAGCCTGCGCGTGGCCGCCCTGATGCTGGACTACCTCCAGCGCGTCATCGCCCGCGACCGGCAGGTCGCGGCGGAGCTGCGCTATCGAGCCGCCGTCTGGCGGGACCGTCCGGATCCCCGGGCGGAGCTGCGGGAAACCATCCGCCACCTCGAGCGCCGCTTCGACGAGACCGACGCCCTCCTGGCGGAGATCGTCTGGACTCGCGACCGGCTGTTCGCCATCCACCGGCTGGCCGTCCGCGGAGTGGCCCGGCTTCAGCACAGCTACATGAAGTTCGACGTGCTGCTCGATAGGTGGAAAAGAACGCTGGCGAGGATCGAAGCGGGGGAGCTGCCCACCTTCCCGGAGCGATACGAGGCGTTGATTGCCCCGCTCCGGGAAGCGGAGGACAGCGTTCGGATGGCCGTCGAGGGTGTCCCGTTGGTCGAGCACGTGCGGGAGTTTGCCTGGGAGACCGGAGCGACGACGTGGGACTGAGAAAGTCGGCACCGATCTTGCTTTCGCCGTCGCGCAATGAGAGACCGCTCGGTCCACCGGTTTCTGATCGTGATCACTGTGGCGCTGGCAATCGGGGTGACTCTCTCGTCGACTCAACGGGTGAGGAACGATGCGCGGCCGGCGATCCCACCGGACTCGACCGCGCAGGATCCGCCGCCGTCGAGCGCGACGACGACGGGCTGCGTCCGCGATCCCGCCGACCTGCCGCCGCCCCCACCGGGGCCAGACGGCCGCCCCCCGAACTATCTCCACACCTGCGGCAACCGCATCTACGATGCGCGGGGGCGGGAGGTCAGGATCACCGGCCTCAACTGGTCCGGCATGGAGTATTCCGGGTATGCGCCACAGGGGCTGTCGCATCGCCCGTGGCAGGACATACTCGATCAGGTGGCCGCCCTCGGCTACAACACGATACGCCTGCCGTTTAGCAGCGAGGCGATCGAGCCGGGTCGCCAGATCAGCGGCATCGACTTCGCGATTAACCCCGACCTGCAAGGCCTGACCGGGCTGGAGATGCTGGATCGCCTGGTCGCCGGAGCACGCGAGCGGGGGCTGAAGATCATCCTCGATCGCCACCGCCCGACCGCGGCTCAACTGACCACCCTCTGGTACAGCGAGGAGGTTCCCGAGGGACGCTGGCTCGCCGATTGGCGGATGCTGGCCGCACGCTACTACGGGAACGACACGGTCATCGCCGTCGACCTCCACAACGAGCCGCGCGGTGAAGCGACCTGGGGAAGCGGCGATCTGGCGACCGATTGGCGGTTGGCGGCCGAGCGCGCCGGGAACGCCGTGCTCGCGGTGAACCCTTACCTCCTCGTCTTCGTCGAGGGTATCGAGAACTACGACGGCGACCATTCCTGGTGGGGTGGCGACCTCCAGGGCGTCCGCACCGCGCCGGTACGGCTGCCGGTGCCCAACCGGGTTGTTTACAGCCCGCACGACTATGGCCCGGCCGTTTCCGAGCAGGCCTGGTTCGCGGACTCGCACTTCCCGGCCAACCTGGCGGCGATCTGGGACCGGCGCTGGGGCTACATCCACCGGGATGGCATCGCGCCCGTGGTGATGGGCGAGTTCGGCGGACGCTCGGTCGGCGACGATCGGGATGGCCAGTGGCAGAAGACACTCCTGGCCTACCTGAAAGCGCACGAGATGGGCGCCCTGGTCTGGTCGCTCAATCCCAACTGGGATACCGGGGGTATCCTCGGCGATGACTGGCACACGGTCGAGTGGGCGAGGCAGGGGGCGTACCAGGAGTTGCTCGCCCCTCCTCTCGACACGGGGGCCCGCGGTGTCTTCGGGCGGGCGCCCGCCCGGTTCACGGTGCTCTTCCGTCAAGACGGGACGGAGGAGCCAACAGGCACGACCGTGCTCTCGCTCCAACTCGTCAACGACGGTCCAGATACGCTCAACCTCAGCCACTTCGAGGTGCGATACTGGCTCGCCACCAACGCGGTGCCGGCGCCGGGGCAAGAGCTCACGGTCGATGCGTCCGATCTCCCTCCTGAGCACGTCCGGGTCGACCCTGTTTCCACATACCACGGGGGCCAGGATCACTACCTGCGGGTTCGCTTCGACCCGCGCGCCGGCTCGATCGGCCCGTATCGGCGAAGCGGCAAGGTGACCATTCGCTTTCGCCGGTCCGATCAGCCCGACCAGGCCCCGTCGAGCAACAATAGCCAGGCCGTTTCCGCGGACGTGCAGGAGGGTTTCGGCGAACCGGATCGGGTGGACCTCTACGTCGATGGGCAGCTCATCAGGGCTTATCAGCTCAGCTCGTAACCAAGCTCCACGGCGAAGCGCCTGAGCGAGTCGAGAAGCGAAGGATCGGCGAGCTCTCGATGGAAGATCGGCGACGGATCGATCGAGTCGGCGGCGCGCTCGTAGAGCGCGACCGCTGGCCGATTCGCGTACATCGAAGAGCAATAGTGCAGCCCCTCAACGCGCGGATAGGCGTGATAGATGGCGCGCGACCAGGCGCGGGTCCGGTCTCTGCGTCCAGCGTTGATGAGCATAGACGCCCCGGCGGCGGTGGGCCAGCCGCTGCTCAGGTCGAGGAGCGGCACGTCTCGACGGAGACGGAAGCCGACGAGCCACGGTAGACGGTCGTGAGGGTCAATCAGGCGGATCGCCTGAAACACCTCGGCGACGCACGTGATGATCTCCGAGGCCGCGTAGAGGATGCCCCGTTCCTGCTGATGCGGCGGCGGAAGATGGTGGTCGAATCGGGCCGAAAGCAGCGGGCCGTAGTGCCGGAACGACGCCCAGTGCGCGGAATAGTCGCCGCCCTGGAAGGAGATCCGCCACAGCTCGCCACCTGCGGGTAGGGTGACCACGCGCGCGGGCAGACGATTGGCCAGTTCGGACGCGGAAGGCGGGTCCGGCAGTTTCGGCACTGGCTAGAGCTCGGCGGCGAGATCGGCAACGGGGCCAGGGTCGAGTCCCGCCCGAAGCCATTCCAGCGGGCTGACCGGGGTCTCGTCTTCTCCGACCGGAAGGTCCGGGTTGGCCGTGGTGAACCAGCGCCAGACCCCAACGGGGTGCAGTCCGTCGCGCAGACGGGCGAAGACGACGCTGATGTTCGGCACGAGACACCCGTCGGGGAACTGAAACCTGGGCAGCCTCCAGGTGCCTCGCTCCTTGATGCCGTAAAGAGTGCGCGCCGCCAACCGCTGGCGAATCCGGCTGGGTTCGACGCCCAGCAGCTCAGCGGCCCGGTTTACCGGGTAAGCCGATGCTATGAGCACCGCGTACTCGGCCGCCGTGCGCAGGAGTGGATCCTCCTTGCCCCAGTCTGCCGTGGTGAGGTCCATTCCGCCGCGACGCAGCGCGTCCCGCTCGGAGGCCGTCAGGTTGGTTACGGGATCCGTGCGGTATCGTTGGCCGAGCACGGTGGTCAGCGCTTCGCTGACCACCTGCTCGAAGAGCCGGGGGTTTTCAGTGATACCGACCCGCCGCAGTACCTCGGCTGGAATGGCCATGCCTCGCCTCCCGGCTATCATTATAGCACGGCGTTAGTTGACGCCAAGAGTGCCCACCAGACCTCGCGCAGGCGTGCTCGCCTCGGGATCCTCTTTGAATCGCTGTGCCAATCCAAGCCTGATCTGGCCGAGGTCGTGGTCACTTCTTCCCCACTTGTCCGGTCCCTCAGCCAGTATTCAGGCACCTTTCAGCGCTCGCTCAGCGCCGTGAGCTAACGTCAATACAGCGCAGGTGAGCGCACCAATCGCGGGAGTGCGCCGCACACCGGGCATCGGTGCGTCAGCGCCGAGCGGCGATCGGCGTCGCCCACGGCTCGGGGATGCGCTGAGCAATGGAGAAACCACAAGAGGAGACAACCTTGACGGAGCGCTACTTCACTCGTCGCGCAATCATTGGCGCAGCGGTTGCCGCTGGCGCAACCCTCCTTGCCGCGTGCAGCGGTGTTCCCTCGTCCCCCACTGTCTCTCCGCCCAAATCCACCACGGTTCCGGCGACCCCAAAGCCGTCTCCGGCTAGCCCGACACCCGCTTCCGCCGGCGCAACCACGACCTCTCCCCAGACGGGGATGGTGAAGGGGACTGTCTGGGTGGCCGACGAGTACGGCAACAGCATCACGGTGATCGACGCCGAGACCAACCAGGCGATTACCAGGCTGACCGGGATCGAAACGCCGCACAACCTCCAAGTTGCGCCCGACGGGAAGACGGTCTGGATCGTCAGCGGGCACACGTCGACCGCGATCATGGTCGACGCGGCAACCTATGGTGTGCATGGCACCGTCCCGACCGGGAAAGAGCCTGCACACATCGTGCTCACTCCCGATGGAAAGACTGCCTACGCGACGAATGGCGACGACAACTCCGTGACGGCGATCGACGTCGCCACGATGAAGGCCATCGCCACGATCCCCGTCGGCGCGTACACCCACGGGCTACGTCCGAGCCCCGATGGGAAATGGGTTTACGTCGCCAATGCACGGGCCACGACGCTGAGTGTGATCGACCCCGCCACCAACAGCAAGGTCGCCGACATCGAGGTTGGCCAGAAGCCGGTCCAGGTCGGCTTCTCTCCAGACGGCAAGTCTCTCTACTTCTCGCTCAATGGCGAGAACGCCATCGGCAAGGTAGACGTGGCGACGCGCCAGCTCGTCAGCAAGGTTCCCGTGGGGGTTGGTCCGATCCAGGTCTTTGTGACGCCCGATAACAAGTACGTGCTGGCGGCCAACCAGGGCACGAAGGAGAACCCCAGCACGACGGTGTCGATCGTCGACACGGCGTCCTTCGCGGTGGTCAGCACAGTGGAAACGGGCAAGGGCGCCCACGGGATCGTCGTCGAGCCCGCGGGCAAGTACGCCTACGTCACCAACATCTACGGTGACGACGTGGCGGTGCTCGACCTTGCCGAGCGGAAAGTCGTGGCCACCGTGCGGACCGGCGCCGGGCCAAACGGGATCAGCTTCTCGCCGGTCCCACCAGCCAAAGCGCCAGCCCCGGAGATCAAGGTGAACCTATCGCACTAGCGACCAAGTGGCAGCCTGGGCTCACCTGTCGGGCAGCATTAGCGCGGTGGCCCGGATTCTGCACCCCGGGGAAACTTGTTTTCCGGAGGTGTGCGATGATTCGCCCAGTTCCCTTCGCCACCGCCCTGTCGGCGATCTCGGCTGTTTTCTACACGCTCTGCGCACTGTTCGCGCTGACTGCCCCATCCCTCTTTCTGGCCTTTTTCCAGACCTGGGTTCACGGGCTGGATCTGTCGCTGCTCGCCGCAGGCGCCCCGCTGGTGACGCTGCCGAGGTTCACCGTCGGCCTGGTGACGGTGACGGTGAGCGCCTGGCTGTTCGGAGCAGGACTGGCTGCGCTATACAACACGTTGAGCGAAGCGCGCGAGGTCCGTGCGTGACCGTGCCGGGCATGCGAAGAACGCCATCGGCGGCGAGGCACAGCGGCGCGTGGCGTGAGTCAGGTCTACGGGGGTAGACGTTACGCGGCCAACGCGCGGGCGCCGAGGTCGAGGAGCCGACTCACCTGCCGATGCGGGTCTACGGGGATAGACGTTGCGCGGCCAAGACGCGGGTGTGCCGACGATGGTGGGCGTGACGGGTCAGTCAGTGGAGCGTGGAGATACCCCAGCGGGGCACCCGCCGTGTGCCGACGATGGTGGGCGTGATGGGTCCGTCAGAGACGATGCCTGACACGCGGCGCAAGATGATCGAGAACCTCTGGCACGCAGCGGGCTACAACATCTTCGCCTTTCCGATCGCCGGGGGCACCTTCTACTCGCGCATCGGATTGCTCTTGTGGCCGGAGATCGCCGCCTTCACAATGGCCGGTAGCTCGGTGCTCGTGACCGTCAACGCGCTTCTTGCAGCGGTCTTCCGTGGATTGGTCGAAGGGCCAACTCGGTCGCCGGCGACCGAGAGGGTGTAACGCGGCGCTTGCAGCGGTGTTCAGCGGATTGACCGGAGGGCCAACGGACGCCCGGGAGGAGTTGCGGGCGCGGTTCAGGCCTTGCAGCAGTCTTCCGTGGGTCGTCAGTGGATTGAACGGAGGGCAACGTGGCGAACAAGAGGGTGCAGCGGGCGCTGGGGGCGCTCCTCATCGCCGATGGGCTGCTGAAGCTCGCCTGCGGCCGGCGCTACGTGCGGCTCTGGCGAACCGCGGCGACCATTCCCCTGTACTCGCGCGTGGTGGACTGGTTCCTGCGGCGGTCCGGCGGCACGCTGCGGCTGATCGGGGTGGCCAAGGTTGCCCTGGGGCTCGCCGCGCTCGCCCGGGCGCCGCTGGAGGTGCGCGAGCTGTACCGCGCCGTCGCCCCGATCTACGACGCGGCCAGCTTCCTCTGGCGCGAGTGGCTCTACCCCGACGCCCACCGTGCCCTCGATCGGGCGCTGACGACATACCTGCCGCCGGGTGGGCACGTGCTGGACCTGGGCTGCGGCACGGGCGCCAACCTGGAGCGGCTGCTGGCGCAGGGGTTGCCCTTTGGCTCCTACGTCGGGATCGACCTCTCCGAGGGAATGCTCGCTCGCGCTGGCGCGCGGTTTGCCCGGGTGGCGAACGTCCAGCTCCAGCGACGGAACCTGCTGACGGACCCGCTCCCCGCAGGCCCGTTCGACCTCATCGTCTCGACCTGGGTGTTTTCCCATCTCCCCCAGCCGGAGCGGGTGGTCGCGAACGCCTGGGAGCAGTTGCGGCCGGGAGGCCACGCGCTGCTCCTCTTTCTCTCCGAGACCGGCTCCTGGCTCGATCGGCTGAGAAGGCCGTTCTGGGAGTTCTTTCACGCATGTCCGCTGCCCGAAGCGGTGTACCGCCGCTTCCCGGGCCTGGTATCCGTCGAGCGCTTTGGGGGTGGAACCGCCACGCTGGTGGTGCTCCGCAAGCCCGACGGGCGATAGGGGGCCGATGACATAGTAGGATTGAGATCATCAATCTCCAGCCCCGTGTCGGCGGCCTGGCGAAGCCCTACCAGGTGCGGCAGGCACGGGACTTGATCGTGAAGTATCAACTAGAGCGTGTTTTGAAAGTGGCAAGCGGTCATACCGTCCGTATGTGCTGTAGGTTGCTACAGGCGGCTTCGCGGCACCGGCCCAAGGGCGATCGGGGCGAAGGTGCCGCCTGCCGGTCTGCTTTGCCCAACCGTGGCGCTGGGTAACTACTCAGGTGGGGGGTTAATATAGCGTTCATGTCAACCATCGTAACGCCCGTGTCGCGGCGCTGCCGCGGTTAACATGAAGGCTAACATGAGCCATTCGAGGCCACCCTGCTGAGTAGTTACGACGTCAGACTATATGCCCGTAGTATACCGCATCGCGGTGCATCTCCGCTCAAGCAGACAGGTGGCAGGGGGCCACCTATCTGCTGATGTTTGAGCGCACGATCACAGGAGTAGGCCCAATGCCCACTCCGTTCACTCGCGCTGCCGCTGACGAACCGACGCCCGCGCCATGCGCCCCTGGCCCGCCACCGGGCCCACCGTCCGAAACAGGCTGACGTGCACCAGCACCCCGGCGTACACCAGGCCGGCGCCGATCACGCCATCTGCGGCGAGGCGCACGTCCTCGCCCAGCGCCAGGGAGGGGTAGACCTCGTAGCGGGCATCGCGCGTTCGCTCCAGGAAACGGACGGCGGCATCGCGGGTGACCGGTTCGGCTGCCTCGCCCTCGACGGCGTCCAGCGCGTAGCTCCGCACCAGCTTCGCCCAGAGCACGTCGGCTGTGCGCGGCTGGTCGAACAGCTCCGCGCCGGCCACCTGGCCATTCATCGCCACGATCAGACCGGTCGCGTCGGCGACGTAGGGAAAGGCGCGCTCGTAGGAGGCCAGGTCCGACGACCGGGTGCGATAGATGTCGTGCATCGCGCCAGAGGGCGAGTGGCTTCCCATGCGCGCCTCCTGCCTGGCCACGGCCTCCCAGATCGCCCCCTGGTCGGCCGTCGGGCGACCGGAATAGGACAGACTCTCGCGGACCTGCGCCTGCTTCTCGCGCCGCAGGCTGAAGAAGCTCGCCTCGCCCGCCGAGAAGCGCGGCGAGACCTCCCGCCAGCGCCCCTGCTCCACGCAGGACACCGGCAGAACCACCGTGGCGCCCCCCGCCACCAGGAAGCTGGCGTTGACGATCCGGTTCTGCCGGCCGCCGACGATCTCCTCGCCGTCGACGACCAGCACCATGGTCTCGCTCCGGTTCCGGAGCACCAGCTCCGGCACGGTCGCGCTCGGTCGCTCGGTCACCTCCACGCCGCCCTCAGCGATCGCCTCCTGGAGCGTGCGATAGCGCAGCCGCTCCTGACCCCCGTTCGATCCCCCGTAGGCCGGAAAGACGACCATCCGGTCGTGGGCTTTCCCGTCGCCGATCTCGATCCGACCCAGCGCGCGGAGCATCGCCTGCCCCGCCGCGCCCTTCTCTTCTGCCGCCATTGCTATCCTCTCCTTTTCAGGACACTCCCGCGACCATCTCTCGCGTACTCGAGCCCTTCCCCCAGGTAGGTCTCGCCTCGCCGTGTCGCCCTTTCGCGCCTTTCGCGTTCATTTCGCGCCTTTCGTGGTCCAAACCCTCGCCGGACCGTGAGTCTTCGTCGCTGCGCACCACGATACCTACCCCTGTGAGCCAGGGGAGAGGGGGACGACGCGGGAACCGTAGGGGCAGGCCCCCGTGCCTG
>JACPQP010000526.1 GCA_016190465.1 Chloroflexota bacterium | reverse complement strand
CGGTGGGGAGAAGGACGGGGGGCTGACGAACGATCTCCGGCGTGTCCTTGAAGGAGGAGAGCAGCATCCAAAGGAACGGCCCAAGCGTGACCACCGACGTGAGCAGCAAGATGACGTGGACCATGAACCGCCCCCCGATGGCGAGAACGGCGCGATGCCGCACGCCTGCCGTTCCCGAAAACGCGGTCACCTGCCGTTCCGGGCAATGCAGGATGCCAACCGGCTTGTCGACCATCTCGGCCGCCCCTTCCAGAGGTGCTCGATCACCTCAACTGAGTTCAGTGACTCCACGTCGGCTTGAGAAGCCTGAGCTGCACGAGCGTGATGACGAAGATGATGACGAACATCACGAGGGCGAGAGCCGTGGCGAAGCCCATCCGCAGCGATTGAACTCCTTCCTCGTAGATCATCACGTTCACCACGAGCGTGGAGGCGCCCGGCCCTGGCATGACGCGCATCGGCGTGAAGACCTGGAGCCCCCCAATGGCCATGAGAACCGACACCAGCAAGAGTACGTGGCCCAGCAGCGGCAGGGTGATGTGCCAGAAGCAGCGCCAGAAGGAGGCGCCGTCGATTCGCGCGGCCTCATAGTACGTTTCGGGGATATTCAGGATGCCGGCCAGCAGGATGACGGTGTAGAAGCCGAGCCCTTTCCAGATCTCCATTGCCGCGATCGAGTAGAGCGCCTGGTCGGGGCTCGAGAGGAAGCCCTGCTGTGGCAGCCCCACGGACCGCAGGATGAAGTTGATGGGGCCAACACCGGGCTCGTACAGCCACCGCCAGAGCAGGCCGACCGCCACCAGCGAGCTGACGACCGGCGTGAAAATGGCAAACAGGTAGACCTTCTGGAGTCGTCGGACCTCATTCAGGAGTGCGGCCAGAAACAGGGCGAGGGGGAGCTGGCCAGCCATGTGGACTGCCGCGTACACGACCGAGTTCTTCAGGGCCAGGTAGAAGCGCGGCTCCGCGAGCAGATCCTGGAAGTTGTCCAGACCGACGAACGGGCTCTTCGGGATGTCAAGGAGGTTGAACCTGGTGACGCTCATAAAGGCCGCCCCCGCGAAGGGCAGGAAGGCGAACACCAGGTAGTACGCCAGCACCGGGGCCAGCACCGCCAGCCCGAACCAGAACTGCGGGCGCCGGAGCGCTCGTCGAAGTGGGGACGGTCTCGATCCCCCACCCAGGGTAGCCAGCGTCGTCACGTGCTCCTCCCTCTGCTCTCTTATACTGGTGCCCGTCCTCCGGGTAAAGCCGCTATGTGACACTCGTCTGCCATCGTGTGCCACACAGCGAGTCAAGGCCGTGTTTCAGGCAGGCCATCGCCTCGCCCACGGTCATCCCGCCAGGGCGGGTGATGCTGACCATCTCGACCAGCACCCGTTCGTCTCGGTCCTCGGCGCCGGTGATCACGAGGACCGGCACCTCGCGCAGCCCCTCGTCGCGTCTCATCTCGTCGAGCACCTGATAGCCGCTCAGGCCCGGCAGCAGGAGATCCAGGAGAAGGACGTCTGGGCGCCGCTCCCGAAGCAGCGCCAACGCCTCGCGGCCATCGGTAGCTCGCCAGACTCGGCAGCGCCGGCGGATGGTACCAACCATCTCCGCCAGCAGGTCGGCCATCTCCGGATGATCCTCGACGATCCCCACCGATCGCCACCGCGTGCCCAGGCGCTGGAGCGCCGCTCGCAGTTGGCCGGGGGCGACCGGTTTCGTCAGATAGCCCGCCACGCCAAGTTCCTGCTGCGCGTGCCGGATCGTTCTCATTGGGCAGAAGACGACCACGCCTGGCGGTCCCATCCCCTCCCCACGCCATTCCCCTCCTTCCACGTCGTCCCCCCTCTCCGGGTCGGACCCACTCAGGAACGGCGGGCCGGGGGGTGAGGTCCGGCCAGGGGGTAAGGTGGATCGCGCAGCCCGCCATGACTCGGCATCCTCCGGGCGGCAGTAGACGATAGCGGCGGCGCGCTCGCCACGCTCCCCTCTCCCTCTGGGGGAGGGCGGGGGTGAGGGCGTGCCAGGTACCCCTTCGACGTGGTAGCCGTCCAGGTAGCGGCTGATGATCTTGCTGGTGCCGTCGTCATTGTCCACCACGATCACCGTCCGTTCGGCCTCACGGCCGGTGATGGCCGCGATGCTGCGCTCCAGCGAGGGGCTATCGGGTGTGGCGGCGACCGTTCCCCCCAGGGGAAGGCTGAAGGAGAATGTGCTGCCCTGCCCGACGACGCTTTCGACCCACGCGTTGCCGCCGTGCAGCTCGACCAGGCGCTTGCAGATGCTCAAGCCCAGTCCGCTGCCTCCCCGTCCTGGTTGCCCAAGCTGGTGAAACTCTCCAAAGACGAGCGGCAGGTGCTGGGGAGGAATGCCGATACCGGTATCCGATACTTCGACGACGACGTCATGGTTGTCGGTTCGAGCCCGGATGGCGACGCCTCCTTCATCGGTAAAGCGGCCGGCGTTGCTCAAGAGGTTGATCAGGATCTGGCGCAGGCGGGTTCGATCGGCCTGCAACTGCGGAATGCTGGCCGGAACGTCCACGGTGAGCGAGAGGCCCTCGTCTTCGAACAGGTGCTGCACCGCGTCCAGCGCCTCGGTCACGACATCTTGAAGGAAGACCGGCTCCTTGTGGAGCGCCAGCCGATGGGCATCGATCTGGCTCAGGTCGAGGATGTCGTCCACGAGGTTGGAGATATGACACGCATTTCGGTAGATGGCTTCGAGTTGCCGGCGGCACGCGTCGGGCACAGGCGTAGCCTGCCTCGCCCGGCCGGGGACCACCAGGAGCTCCGCGAAGCCGATGATGATGTTGAGAGGAGTGCGAAGCTCGTGGCTCACCGCCGCGGCGAACTCGGCTTTGAGCCGCCTCGCCTTTTCGGCTGCCGCCCGCGCCTCCGCCAGGCGCCGGTTCAGTTCCTCCAGTCGCGCGAGCGACTCGGCCAAGCTTTTGGTGACCCT
>JACPQP010000518.1 GCA_016190465.1 Chloroflexota bacterium | reverse complement strand
GGGGACTCGGTGGGGGGTGGGGGCCAGCGGGTCGGCGACGCGCGCGATTGGCTGGTGGCTGCTGGTATGGCTGTGCGTCACCCTGGCAAGTGCCTGCCTCCGGGTGGACGAGGGGCAAGGGGAACACCCTTCGGCTGACGGGCCCTCGTCTCGGGTCCACGCACACGCCGATGTCGCCCGCGATGAACCCCTCGCTCGGGACGAGGGCGAAGGAGCCAGCCTGGCCGTCGCTCCGCCCGGCGCCGGGGCCGTTGCTCCATCCGCAGAGATCGAGCCCTGGTCCGGCGCAACCGAGCAAGACTCCTATCTCACGACCGATTGGTTACTCTCATCCGCGCCGGGCTTCTATACCATCCGGCTGAGCGTGCCGGCGGTCACTCCCCGGGCAACTCCGGTTCGCCAGCCGTACCTGCACGTCCCGATCCTGATGTACCACTACATCCGGGATAACCCCGATCCCACCGACATCCTTGGTGCGCGGCTCTCGATCTCACCGCGCGACTTCGCGGCCCAGATGCGATTCCTGGCCGAACGGGGCTACCAGCCGGTTGGGTTGGACGCGCTGCTGGAGGAGCGGACCGCCGATCGGCGTCTGCCCCGCAAGCCCGTCGTCCTGACGTTCGACGATGGCTACGCCGACGCGTTCACCGCCGCTTTCCCCGTGCTCCAACAGCGCCGCTTCCCCGCAACTTTCTACGTCGCCACCGACCTGGTCGGCCTGCGCGGCCACTTGACCTGGCCGCAGGTGCGCGCGCTGGCCGACGCCGGGATGGAGATCGGCTCGCACACGATTGGCCATGCCGATCTGCCATCCCTCCCGCTCACCTTGCTGCGCCGTGAGCTGAACGAGAGTCGCCGCCTCCTCGAGCGGGGTACCGGACGTCCGGTGAAGCACTTCTCCTATCCCAGCGGGCGCGTCGACGACCGCGTCCGGCAGGAGACTCAGGCGGCCGGCTACCAGACGGCGGTCACGACGCAGTATCGGGTCTACGGTGGCATCGAGGATCTCTGGTTGCTGCCGCGCGTGCGCGTCCTCGGCCGCGCGAGCCTGTACGAGTACGCCCTGATGCTGGGGGAGGACCCCACCGGGCTTCCCACTCCCACGCCGACCCTAACCAGAACAATCACGGCGACCGTCCCGCTGACGGGCACCGTCACCGTGGTCCCGGGCCGGCTGATGGTCGGGATGCCAACGCCAGCGTCCCGAATGACCGTGACCGGCACGGTTACCCCGCGGTCTGGCTCGGGTCCTCAGCCCGGCCCGCCGGTCACCACCCCAGCGACGAGTGGTACCCCGGCGCCCCGATCGCCGACGGCCGTAGCGACGGCCACACCGCCGGTCGCGGGCACGGCGAGTCCCACGCTGCCTGCGCTCGCCAGGACACCGACGGCCGGTCGCTCACCGTCCCCGTCGCCCTCAGCGACTCCACGGCCCGGGGGATGAGAGGTCGGGGGCCCGGGACTGATGGCTCGGCGCGACCGTGGTCAACGTTCGCCCCGTCGTTCCTCGCTTCGCCCCGCGTCGGCCCGTCCCAGATGCGCCACGTCTTCGGAGACTGCCACGGGCGGCGGTCGAAAGATCGCGTCGGCGTAGAGGCGGGCGAGCAACGGCGGCACGATCACTGTCGTCAGCACGCTCATGACGACGATGACGGCGAACATGTCCTCGGGAATCACGTTCAGGGCCCGGCCCAGGCTGACGACGACCAGGCCAACCTCGCCCCGCGGCACCATGCCCACGCCGACAATCACCGCCGGCCGCCAACCCATCCCCAGCGCACCCAGCCCACATCCCACCAGCTTGCCCACGATGGCGAGCCCTGTGATGGCGACCATCAGCCCGAGCAACTCACCTCGGGCAAAGACGCCGAGGTCAACTTCGGCCCCAACATCCACGAAGAAGAAGGGCACCAGGAGCTCGTAGACCGGCACCGCCGCTCGCTCGATGTCGTAGTGTGCTCGCGCTTCGGCCAGCACCAGACCTGCCAGGAACGCGCCGACGATCGACGACAGACCGACCCGACCCGCCAGCACCGCCAGTCCAAGGCAAAGACCGACGGCAATTACCAACGGGAAGTTCGGCGTGGTGAACCGGGAAAGCGGTGGACCGTACCGGCGCACGACGCCAGTCCCCACCAGCGCGACAAACACCACGAAGGCGAACGCCTCGACCACCAGGAGGACGATGTCCAGCGACGATGGGGGGACAGCACCGCCCAGACCGCTGAGGATGCCCAGGATGAGCAAGCTCAGGATATCGTCGATCACCGCCGCCCCCAGGATGATCCGGGCCTCGACCGAATGGATCACCCCCAGATCGCGCAGCGCCCGAGCCGTGATGCCCACGCTGGTGGCCACCAGCGCGACGCCGACGAACAGCGCTTCAGGCTCAGTCCGCCCGCTCCAGCGCATGGAAGCGTAACCCAGCGCGAAGGGCACCACCACGCCGAGCACCGCCACAAACAGTTGCCGGCGGCCTACCCTGAAGATCTCTTCGACCCGCATATCGAGGCCGACGGAGAAGAGCAGGAAGACGAGACCGAGTTCGGCCATCGTGCGATAGGTGGCTTCGAGGGCAGCGCGAGCAGCCTCCTCGCTCCCGAGCGCTGCCACCAGCTCCGCGTCGGGCCGGCCGATGAAACCAAGCGCGTGCGGACCGATGACCATACCGGCGACCAACTCGCCCAGCACTGGCGGCTGCCGGAGCCAGGAGAAGGCCCAGCCGCCAAGTTTGGCGGCCACGAAGATGACGAACAGATCGAAGAGAATGCGCTGGCCGATATCCATGGGCGTGTCTCCCACGTCTCTGCCCAACGTCGCCATCAAGATGACGGCCACGGTGGCGGACGGGACGAACCGGAACCGCTGGCCGGCTCACCGCGTGCTATAGTAGGTATCAGAAAGTTTTTGATGGTTTTGGGGACACCCCAAACCCCGCCAGGACGGGCTCCGCCCTTCCTGGACCTTCCCGGGACGCAGGTGAACTTTTCGAGACCTACTATACTGGCGGCGGAATCCGAACGGCGGGAGGGGCCAGATGGCTGGTCGAATCCTGGTTGGCACGTCCTCGTGGACCGACAAGAGCCTGATCGAGTCGGGCGCGTTTTACCCGCCGGAGTGCACCACGCCCGAGGCCCGCCTGCGCTACTACGCCAGCCAGTTCCCGGTTGTCCAGAACGACGCGGCCTGGTACGCGCTTCCGGCGCGGCCCATCGTCAAGGGCTGGGTAGATCGCACGCCGGCCGACTTCGTGTTCGACGTCAAGCTGTTCCGCCTGTTCACCCGCCACCAGACGCCGCTCTCGGCGCTACCGGCTGACCTGCGGTCTGCCCTGCCGTCGGAGGCCATCTCAAAAGAGGTCGTCTACCTCGGCGATGTGCCCGAGACCGTCCGAGATGAGCTCTGGCGGCGCTACACCCACGCGCTCGAGCCGTTGCGTGCGTCGAACAAGCTGGGCGTGGTGATGATTCAGCTCGCGCCGTGGGTGCAGCCGGGTATGGAGAGTCAGGCGCATCTGCGGTATGTCCGGGAACGGCTGGCCGAGTGGCCGCTCGCGGTCGAGTTTCGGAACGGGGCCTGGTACGCTGGCTCCGCCCGGGAGCGCACGTACGCTCTGCTCCGCGATCAGCAGATGGCCCACGTGGTGGTCGACGAGCCCCCGGGGGTCGAGAACTCGGTCCCGCTGGTCCCGGCCGTCACCTGGCCGCGCATCGCGATCCTGCGCCTCCACGGGCGAAATCGCGAGACGTGGGCGCAGAAGGGGCTTGCCGCCTCGTCGGAGCGCTTCAACTACGAGTACAGCCAGGACGAGCTTCGGGAGTTCATCCCGGTCGTCCGGCAGCTCGCCGATGCCGCTGGCGAGGTCCACGTGATGTTCAACACCAACTACCAGGACCAGGGCCAGCGCGCCGCACGACAGTT
>JACPQP010000517.1 GCA_016190465.1 Chloroflexota bacterium | reverse complement strand
GGCTTCGTCGTGGCAGCTCGCGGCTTCAGCCGCCGAGCACCCCACCCCCGCCGATACCTCCCCCGGTGAACCTCCTCCCTCCTGGCTGGCACGCAAGTTGCGTGAGAGCAAGGTGGTAGCCTGGTACCAGGGGGCAGCAGATGGGACAGAGATTCGGGATCGCGGTGGTGGCGGCCGGAATGGGCATCGCCATCTTGATCGCTCTGCTGGCCGCGCAGCCGGTGGTTGGGCGCCTCATTGCCATTCCTCTGATTGGCGATGGGCGCCCACAACTTCGGATCACGACGGCCGCGGCAATGCCCAGTGAGCTCGGCAACCATGACGTGGTGAGCATCGCCTCGACGGTCCGGAGCGATCGCGGCAGCTTCCGCGACCTGACTGTAGATATGGACGTTCGCAATGCCGAAGGCGTGGTAGTGCTCCGCGCGACCCAGCGCGGAGTTCGGTTGTCCGAGGGCGACGAGCGCACGCTGAACTGGTACTGGCGCGTGCCCAGCTACATCCCACCAGGCGACTATACCGTCGCCATCAACGTGTACGGCCCGAACTGGAGCCCACTCTACGCGGCCCGCGAGAACGCCGCCGCCCTCGCGATCATTCATACAGCCAGCTCTCGCTGACAGCCGAGCCCGACGCAGGAAAGGGGAGCCACCCCCCTCCCCGCGTCGGGGGGTGACCTAACCCCCACCCCCTTCCCGACACGGGAAGGGGGTGCCGCCACCCCCCTCCCCGCGTCGGGAAGGGGGGAGAGGTCGGACTCCTGCGGCGCAGGGGTCAGGTCACACCACGCTAGCGCCCAACGCTGGCCCGGGGCCCGGCGCTCGCGCGGGCGCGCCGCGCCTCCTCCTTCGCGCGTTGCTCCGCGTAGTACGTCTGCGGCTCCTTGCCCCAGATGACCTGATCGCCACGGTAGAGAGCCACGCGCTCCCATTCCGTCTGCCAGTGGTACTCACGGTAGCTGTAGTCGTTCTCCTGGTAGAAGGGGTTGCCATCCTTCCGGCGGACGACCAGTTTGACCGCCAGAGAATCGCGTGGAGGCACGCTGGTGCCGGACGCGAAGGTGATCCGGATCGAATAGACCGGGTCAGTGCCCTGGTCGAGCTGAGCCTCGCGAACCAGCACGGCCCGGGCCTGCTGGCTTCCGAGCACCTTCTCCGGGTAGCCAACGCTCACCTCGCGCACTTCGACCGTCGGCTCCACCGCGCCGGTGCTGACGCCACCCTCAATCGTGAGCCAGTATCGCGCTTCGAGTCCATCGAGGGGCATCGGCTGGAGCGTCTTGTTGGCGACGTGGACCTCCGGCGTCACCTCCTTCGCCCACTTCTGGTCGTTGGTATCTTTTTGCAGCAGCTTCACGACCCGCATAGTCGTGGGACGTGGGCCGGGCATCGCGGCCGCATCCACTTTGGTCGGCTGGAGATTGCCGATGAGCCTCCCCTGGTGGGTGGCCAGCGCCTGCACCTTCGCCCTGTCAACCGACTTCCAGTCCTCGAGGAGCAGCCCACCGGTATCGCCGGAGTTGCCGTTCAGGCTCCAGTACAGGTAGCCGATGCGCTGGTCCTTCAGATACTTGATCAGCGTCCGCTGCCAGACGCCTTCCAGGTCGTCGCCGACTGAGCGTCCACCAAACTCTCCCAGCAGGACCGGTGCGATGCCCTCGCGTTGCAGGTACCCCCAATGCTGGTCCCAGACGCCCGGCAGGTTCTTGGGAAACTCGGGGTCGCGGAACCAGCCCTGCATGTAGACCCCGGGGCCGTAGTCGTGCGCACTATAGACGAGGCGGTTGGGCACCTTGAGCCGAATCGGGAAGAGGCGCGCGTATTGGAGCGCCCCACCCATCCAGTACCAGTCGTAGACGTTGCCGAGGTCGTCCTCGCTCTTCTCGATCCCTTCGACGACGATCAATAGGTAGGGGTTGACGTCCAGAATGGCGTTCCCGACCCGCTCGGCGGCCAGGCGCCAATCGGTCTTCGGATCGCCGGTTCCCCAGGTTGCGTCGCCGGCCGGCTCGTTGTGCAGGTCGACGCCGATCACGGTGTCGTTGTCCTTGTACCGCCGCACCAGCGTGAGCCAGTCGGCGATCCACTGCTCCTCGCTCATCTCGTCGGAGTACCACAGCTTGGATTGGCTGTCGCTGGATGGCCGGTGCCGGTCCAGAATCACCTTGAGCCCGCGCTGGCCGGCGGCGACGATGATCCGGTCCATGATCTCCAGGCTGGTCAGCCCTTCGAGGTCGGGGTTGTACTTGGGGTCGATCCCCTGGGGCTTGATCTTCGCATCGAGCACCTCGTTCGACCACGGCAGGCGAATCGTGTTGAACCCCATCTCCGTGATCTGATCGAGAATCTCGCCGTAGGGCCGCACCCAGATGCCGTGGGGAGCAAGCGTTCCGGTCTCGAAGCCGAACCAGCTAATGCCGGTGATCAGCACCTCGTTGCCGTGGCGATCGACGATCCGGGTCCCATCGGTCCGCAAGTAGTTGAGCGACGACCGCGGCTCGGGCTGCGGCGTCACCATCCCTGCTGGCGCAGGTGTTGCCCCCGGACCGGAGCCAGGGACGCACGAGACCGCCATCAGACTGACGAGTGCCAGCGCCATTACCGCCGATCGCAGATTTGCAGTTGCAGATTGCAGCATGATCGGTTGTCTTTCCTCCTACCTTTCCTCCTGAGAGCATGGGAAACGAGCCGGGCGCAGGATAGCATGACATAATCGCCGAGTCAACAGTGTCATGATGGCCCGACCGTCAGCCCGGCCTGGGCGGCCTGTCCAGGAACCCCGTTCTCGGCGAGCATCGCCGGCTCGCGGCCCCAGAGGCGACGACCCCAGAAGTAGAGCGCGATCTGGTCGTCACCGGCCTTCTCGCCGTTCACCTGCTTGAGGCGGAGCTTGATCTCAACCATTCCCTTCGCCGGCACCATCCCCGAGTTCTTCCCGAACGTCACGACGAGCTGATGCGTCGGGTCCCCGACCTGGCCACTCTGTGGCGCCGCAATCACCCGGGGGTGGACATCGCCGACGCTTGCCCAGTCGATGCTGACCGGAAGCGCCGCGGCATCGGCCCCGGCGGTGAACCAGTAGCGCACCTGGACCTGCTCGAGCGGCAGCCGAGATGGCGTATGGTTGACGATCTGGAACTGCGGTGTCAAATCCGGCGTCCGCCCGTCGCCGTTCGATGGCTGGCGTGGGGTCTGGAGAAGGACCGTCACCGGCACCGCGGGCAATGGGTTCTTGCGCGTGGCGACGGGAACCCCCCGGTCCACCGCGCCGGCGAAAAGGACCGGCGAGCGTGGAGCCAGGTAGCTGGCCAGCAGCGACTGCTTGGCATGGTCGATCGCCTGCCAGTCATCCTGGAGCAGGCCGCCGGTGTCGACCGAGTTCGGGTTGAAGGACCAGTAGGTGAAGTGGATGCCGTTATCCTTGAGGTAGCCGAGCAACTGGCGCTGCCAGATCCCCTCGGTCTCAATTGGCGACACCGACTTGCCGCCAAACTCTCCGACGAGGACCGGGGCGACGTTCTGTCGGACAAGGTACCCCCAGCGCTTATCCCACACCGTGGGCAGGTTGCGCGGAAAGTCTGGGGCCTGAAACCAGCCCTGGTTGAAGACGCCCGGGCCGTAGTCGTGGGCGCTGTAGACGAGCTTGTCCGGGCGGCTCAGCCGGACCGGCGCGAGGCCTGCCCCCTGGAGGCTCCCGCCCATCCAGTACCAGTCGTTCTCGTACCGCTCGATCCCCTCGACGATGATCAGCCAGTCCGGATTGACCGCGAGGATGGCGTTCCCGGCCCGTTCGGCGGCTAGCCGCCAGTCGGTCTTCGGGTCGCCGGTGCCCCAGGTGGCGTTGCCGGCCGGCTCGTTGTGCAGGTCGGCGCCGATGACTGTATCGTTTTCCCGGTAACGCTGCGCCAACGTCTGCCAGTCGGCGATCCACTGCTCCTCGCCGACCTCGTCGGTGTACCACAGCTTCGACTGGCCCTGCGGAGTCGGCCGGTGGCGGTCGAGGATGACCTTCAGCCCGCGCTCCCCGGCCCCCTGGACGATCCGGTCCATGAGCTCCAGGCCGTTCAGCCCGCGCAGGTCGGGGTTCAAGTCGAAGTCGATCCCCTCCAGCGGTCGGCTGTTCAGGTCGAGGATCGCGTTGGAGTAGGGGAGGCGAATGGTGTTGTAGCCGAGTGCGGCGATCTGATCGAGCATGTCGGTCCATCGCCGGGCCCAGAGCCCGTGCGGCGCGTAGGTGCCTGTCTCCATCCCGAACCAGTTGACCCCGGTGATTCGGACCTCGTTCCCGCTCGCGTCGACGATCTTCGCGCCGCGTGTGCTGAAGTAGTTGGGCTTCTTCGGCTCGGGAGGTGGCGTCGGCGCAGCCGGCGGCACCAGACCGGGTGTCGGAGGTCGGGTGTTGGGGATCGGGGGGCCGGGGTCCCGGGTGCTGACACTCGACACCCGACCCCCGACACCCGACCTCGATGCGGTCGCCGTCTCCACCTCGTGCCGGAGAGCGCCCGCGGCGGCTACCAGGAGGAAGCTGCCGACCACCGTGATGGTCAGGGTGATGCAGACGCATCGTCGTATGAGTGGATTCATGCTTTCTTCCCCTCCTTTCGCGCTCGCTCGTCAGGGCGAAGAGGTGCATTCGCCACGCTGAAGGGCTCGTTGCGCTCGTCCCGACAGCTCAGCCGCTGCGGGGGCGAGCCAACGACCTGGCGAATGCACTGCTCAGTGAGTTCCAGCCAACGGCCAGGATACGCCGACCGACGCGATTTGGCCACGCCCATTGGGGTAGTTGCGGGGTAGGAGTCAGAGATGGATCAACTCACCTGGTATCCAACGGCGGCTGCCCGCGAGACCACCGGCACTTTCGGGGAGGGGCAATCCACTTGCGTAAAACGACAGATAGTCGATGGCAAGCGATTAACCCGCCGGTAGGACCATGACCTACCCGTTCGGGTGGAGGGTTGGACTTCACCCCCTGGCCGCCGCTCCTGATCTCGGTCCGACGCCCGGATCAGGAACGGCGGGGGGGGAGGGTTCGGGGCGACGGGCGAAGCAGGGGGATCGCTATCCCAGCTTCCGGGCGCGATCGAGCACCTGCTTCGATCGAGTCTTGTTGAAGACGCCGCAGGTACAAGGCCGAGCCAGGTACTCCGACGCCTGATCTATCGTCAGCTTGCCTTGCTTGACGAGATCGATCATCCGTCTGGAGATGTTGTGCGAGACCATGCCGTGGCCGCAGAGGGTGCTGATCTCCAGCACGTCGGCGGTGGGCAGCCGGTCCTTGTTGCCGAAGATGCCCAGCGAGTGCTCGACGCTGTGCCGGGTGAAGCCGGCGGCCTGGCAGGCGCAGGCGACCTCGCCGAGCGGTCCGCTGACGTTGACGGAGATGCCGAGATCTGCGGCCTCGAGATCGGCGATCACCGCCGCGACCTTCGCGTAGTCGTCGAAGGTCGCCGATGGCCCTCGCTCGGCGGGAGAGGGCTCGACTGTGTTGATGTCCTTGTAGGTGCCCCGGTTCGGTTCGGGCCGGTTGACCGGGTCGTGCCTGGCGACGATCTCACGGAAGCGGCGGAGGGCCTCCACCACCTCTGGCCGATCCGCCTTTCCGTGGATCGTCGCGAACACGACGAAGTCGTGCCCGAGGTCCTCGGGCGTGCCCCGGCGGTGCAACGTGTTGGTCATCCTTCACTCCTTTTCAGCGGGTGCGGGGCTCTCACGCCCTCCCGGCTGAGGCGCTCTGAGGCCGACCGAGCCCAAGGTTGGTCTTGCCGTTGCAGGACAGCTTGTAGCTAAGGTCCTTCACTACCGTCTCGTGGGGTATCGAGCCGTCGGGATTGCACTTGCTGGCGATGCCCACACTCACCACCGTGGGCAGCTCACGCTGGACCCGATCGATGGTCTCCAGCACCGCTGGCACCCTGTCCATCGTCGTCTTCAGCTCGATGATCGCGCTCAGCACCTTCTCGTCGAGCACGTCCTCGCGAAACCGGCCGGTTGCCCTGTCGGTCATCAGAGCGGTCAGCGGGTTCATCGGCTCGAAGGCGACGCCAACTTTCGCCAGCTCCATCGCCATTCGCTCGAAGTCCCGGAAGCGGGCGCCGAGGCCCGGTCGGCCCAACTCGACGACGAACCCCACGTCCCCTGGCCCGAGCCGGCCGGTGACGTCGTTGGTCTTGATCTCCTCGGTGCCCCGGCCGCCGATGCCCGTGTGCTCGTGCGGCGCGAGCGGGTCGCTGAAGGCGCGGCGCAGGGTCCGCGGCCATGTCAGCTTCGGCGGCACCAGCGCGCCGGTGGGACACCGGTCGATGGGCTGGTCATAGCGGAGGCCGAAGGCCGCGAGGACGCGGCGGGCCAGGCGGACAGCGCGCGGGTGATGGCCCTCGCCGCGCAGCACGCGGTAGCAGTTGCTGCACTCGACGCATTCATCGACGTTCACCTCGGCCTTGTTGTCAGCCCCAATGGAGATGACGCCCATGGTGCACCAGGGGATACAGTTGCCGCAGCCTACGCATTTGCGCTTGTCGATCTCCACGAACGGTCACCTCCCCCCGCCGTTCCTGAGCCGGGCTTCGGCGGCTGGCGTCGAGTGTACCACAAGGAGGGCGGCCCATCCAACCGCACGATGGCCTCGTCTGGAACCTCAGCACCGTGCCGTTGGTCCACAAAGCTGTCAATCGCCTCGCGGCACTCATCAAGAGATTCAGGGAGACTGGAACGCTGGCGCCGGATGGCGGCGCGCGCTAGGCTGGTCGGCAGTCGCCGAAAACTGTCATTGATGACTCGTCTGTGCAATAATCTCTTGGGATGGGTCGCGAAGGTGTTTCTCACCCGAATGCTTCAAGGGGGATGGGGGGTCCACACACGCCCTAACCGCCTGGCGTCGGCGTCGGCGGTACGAACGGGGTCGGGGTCGGCTGCGCCTTGGGGGGCTGGCTGGCTAGGCGGAGCACGTCCTCGGCGACGTAGGACGGGACGACGTAGACGGTCGGCGTGTCGGGGAGCTTGACGTAGGCGCTGGCGCTGTCTGGCGTCTTCCCGCCGATCAGCAGCTCGACCGTCTGCCCGGACGCAAGCCGCAAGCGGGCGCGGCCGGTCGGCGTCGCCAGATCGTAGTCGGCCAGCGTCGCCAGCGCGACCTCGATCGCTCGCGTGCCCTTCAGCGTCGCCAGCCGCTCGATGAGGTTCCTCACCTGCCAGGTGTCCGCCAGACCCGGCTCGGGCTTCACGATCAGCCAGGCGTTGTCTTGCAGCGCCAGCTCGGTCGTCTTGCCGCCGCTCTCGACGGCCAGCCACTGGACGTCGCCCGCCGCGAACGTCAAGACGGATGGCTGCTTCGCATCGTCCTTCGTCTCGCCCCGCGACTCCAGGTAATAGACAATACCGCCGAGCGCCGCGAAGACGACGAGGGCGGCGACCGTCAGTCGGAGATTCACCGCCGCCTCCAGTACACGACTCCACCGACGACGAGCACGGACAGCGGAAGGAAGACGATGCTGACGACCAGCGCCAGGTTCGCCTGTGACGCGCTCAGGAGGAGCGGCTGGTCGCCCGCGGGCTTCGCCCGAACGGCGATGAGGCTCTCGTCCTCGGTCAGCCACTGGACCATATTCAGGAAGAGATCGCGATTCGACCCGTTCAGCAGCCAGTTGTTGCCGACGAAGTCGCTGTTCGCGACGAAGATCGCCCGGCCCGTCGCCCCGTCTCCCTGTCGCTCCGTCGCCCTGTCGCTCGCGGCCGTCACACTGGCGGCAAGGACCAGCGGCCCGCGCGTGTCCACCCCCTCGTCGAACTGGACGACGCGCTCGTCCGTCTCCAGCCAGCTCCGGTCGGTGGTCTCCATCAGCGCCGTCACGGTGACGTTCGGGTTCGGGTCCTTGGGGAGCATCAGCGCGGTCGCGAACGGATAGATCGTGGCCTTGCCATCCATCCCCCGGGTGATCGGTGGGAACTGATACCGCCCCACGACCGGCGCACGCGGATCGCCGAAGAAGCTGGCGCCCGGATCGATGGCCACCCCGGTGGCAAAGCTGAGGCCATACCGCTTGGCGATGGCGTTCGCCGGATCGACCCGGCCCGGCGACGCGAGGACCATCAGCTTGCCGCCCTTATCCAGGTAGGCGTTGAGCGCGCCGAGCTCCTGCTCCAGGATCGGCTTGGACGGCGCGGCGACGACGACGGCGCCCGCATCCGCCGGCACGCTCTGCGCCGTCGCCAGGTTCAGCGTGTCGACGGCGAGGCCGTCCTGCTCGAGCTGACGCTTCGCCTCGGCCAGGCCGAGCTGCTCAAAGCTCTGGGGATCGAGCTCGCCGTGCCCGGTCAGCAGGTACACCTTCTTCGTCTCGGGGCGCACCAATTTCACCAGCGCGCTGGTCAGCTCGCCTTCGCTCGACCCGCGCACCAGTTGCTTGCGGTCCGCCACCTGGAGTACGGTGGTCCCCTCGGCGTCGACGCCCATCTGGCGGGCGGCGCCCGGCTGAATCACCGGGTCGACGAACTCGTAGTCGATCAGCGAGGTGTAGCGCTGGTAGAGCTTCAACAGGTCCTCCAGCTCCTCCCGCTGTGACTGGAGGTACTGGTTTGCGTTCTGGTAGAACCCGGTGACCTTCACCGGCTGGTCGAGCTGCTGGAGGACCTGGATCGTCTGGGGCGCCAGCGTATGGGCGCCGGACTGGGTCAGGTCGATCCGGTGCGAGTAGCGCCCCGAGAGCACGTTGAGCAGCGCGAGGATACCGACGATCGCGATCGAGAACGCAGCTGTATTGGCGCCGTAGCGCGCGTTCTGCCCGGTGACGGCCGTCGCCACATCGCCGGGCCGCTCGAGCACGTAGTACACGATCAACGCCACCCCGATGGCGCCAATCATCAGCGAGATCCGGTCAAGCTGGCCGTTCACGAAGACCACTCCGCCGGCGACGGCGAGCAATAGCACGCCAACCACTGCCAGCGGGCCTGTCAGCTGACGCAGCACGGAGTCTACTCTCTCCATCAATAAGCCTCCAGGGAGCGTCCCGCGAGGGCGGGGGCCGGGCAAGTCGCAGAAACTCCCTTGCCGCTTCGGGTAGGTCCAGGAAGGGCCGCGGCC
>JACPQP010000520.1 GCA_016190465.1 Chloroflexota bacterium | reverse complement strand
GCATAGAGGAGGAAGGACGTTTCCCCTCTCCCTTGGTGGGAGAGGGGGCAGGGGGTGAGGGGGAAACCAGCCGCGGCGTCGATTTCCGGGGGAGCGGAGGAGGGCGATCGCGTGTGAGCGCACGCCGAGGGTGGCGGGACGTCGATGCTCGCTCGGCCAGGGTCGTGACGATTGGGGGCGGGACCGGGCACTATGCGCTGTTGCGCGGCTTGAAGCAGCGCCTCTCCCGGATCGTGGCGGTGGTCTCGATGATGGACTCCGGCGGGAGCTCCGGTCGCCTGCGCGACGAGTACGGCATCCTGCCGCCGGGCGATTACACGCGCTGTCTGATCGCTCTCTCGGAGCACACCGAGGCGCTGAAGAGGCTGCTTGCCCACCGCTTCGCCACCGGGAGTCTTGCCGGCCACACGGTCCGAAACATCCTGTACACGGCGCTCGAACAGATCACCGGCGATACCTGCTCCACCGTCGAGGAGATCGCCAGGGTCTTCAACATCCGGGGGCGCGTGCTGCCGGTCACGACCGATCGCGTGGATCTGGTGATGCTCCTCGAAGACGGCCGAACCATCCGCGGCGAGGCCAATATCGACGCGATGGCCGGCCAGTTGACGTCGCCGGTCCTCAACGTCTACCTCGCGCCACCGGCCCGGGTGTTTCCGAGCGTGGTCGAGGCGATCCAGTCGACCGATCTGGTCGTCCTGGGGCCGGGCGACCTCTACACCAGTGTCGTCCCCAACCTGCTGGTCGAGGGGGTCCGCCAGGCCATTCAAGAGTCCTCGGCTCGCGTCATCTACGTCTGCAACCTGATGACCAAGGCGAACGAGACACCCGATTACTCGGTTGGCGACTTCGTCGATGCGGTCGAGCTGTATCTCGGTGCTCCGCGGCTGGATTACGTGATCTACAACACGCGTCGCCCGTCGCCCGACGTGCTCGCCCACTACGCCACCGAGCACGCGTGCCTGGTCGAGTTGACCGACGCGGTGAAGCGCCGCCCCGATCTGACGTTCGTCGGGGCTGATCTGGCAACCGATCGTGCGCTGGTCCGGCACGATTCGGACAAGCTGGCCAGGACGATCACGGGTTTGCTGCGCCCGGACGGGAGCTGAAATGGGTGTTTCAGCGGCTCTTCTGGCCCTGGTCGTCGCGCTGAGCAGCCTGCTGGCTGAATCAGCGGCCGGCGAGGGCGTGCCGGTTCGGCGGCACGTCCTCGCCCTGTACGACGGGGCCGAAGTGGCGTCGCTCGAGGTCAACCCGATCCACCGGCTGGCCGAGATGCCGCTCAATCATCTCGGCATCGTCGTCGACCTCCACGACATCCGCCAGGGCCTCCCCAGCGATGCGGCTATGGACAACTACATCGGCGTGCTGACCTGGTTTGGCGATCCGGTTATGCCAGACGCGGTCGCCTATCTCGAGTGGCTCCTCCGGCAGGCCGCCGCGGGCCGCCGGATCGTCGTCTTCGGAAACCTCGGTGCACTCACCGATGCCGCGACCGGCCAACCGGCGCCGCGCGCCCTGGTTGAGCAGGTGTACGGCACGCTCGGCCTCCGGTTCCTCGGGAACTGGACCGACGTCCCCGCGTACATCGCCGTCGTGTCCAAGGACTCGACGATGGTGGAGTTCGAGCGCTCGCTGGAGCGCGAGCTCACGGCGTACTACCAGCTCGTGTCGGTGGATCCCGCGAATCGGGTCTACTTGAAGCTCCGGCGCAACGATCTGCCGAACAGCGAGTCCGACCTCGTCCTGACCGGTCCGGCCGGTGGCTACGCGCTCGACGCGTACGTCTACCACCAGAGCCCGCTCTCGTTCAAGCGTCAGTGGCGGATCAACCCGTTTCGCTTCTTCAAGGAGGCCTACGGGCTGGGCGACGATCCAGTGCCGGACGTCAGCACGCTAAACGGCCGGCGCATCTTTTACGCCCACGTCGACGGCGATGGCTTCAACAACCTCTCGGAGATCGACCGGACCTCGCTGAGCGCCGACGTCATCTCCAGAGAGATCATCCAGCGTTACCCGCTCCCGATCACGGTCTCGATCATCGTCGCCGACGTCGAGCCCGACGTGAGTATCGGCAAGCGGGCGACTCGCCTGGCGCGCGAGATCTTCTCCCAACCCAACGTCGAGCTGGCCAGCCACACCTTCACCCACCCGTTCAACTGGCAGCCTGACCAGGGGTTAGGGGATAGGGGGCGGGAGATAGGGGCCGGTAGCCCCCAGGGGGGCGTCGGCAAAGGCGCGACCTATCGGTCCGGGCCCTTCGATCTGACGCAGGAGATCGACGGGTCGGTCCAGTACATCAACGAGCGGCTGGCGCCGCCGGGCAAGACGGTGCGGGTTCTCCTCTGGAGCGGCGCGGTGAACCCGGGCGCCGACGCCGTCGAGCGGGTCGTTCGACTGGGGATCGCCAACCTCAACGGAGGCGACAGCCGGTTCGACAACGAGGTCAACTCCTATAGCGGCGTCGCCCCACTCACTGCCCCGCGCGGCCGCTATCGACAGGTCTACTCCAGCAACGCGAACGACAACATCTACTCAAACCTGTGGACCGGTCCATTCTACGGCCTGCGGACTGTCATCCTGACGTTCGAGCGGACCGAGGAGCCATTTCGTCTCCGGCCGATCAACATCTACTACCACTTCTACAGCGGCCAGAAGGCGGCGTCGCTTGAGGCGCTGCACGAGGTGTACCGCTGGGCGCTGAGCCAGCCCATCGCGCCGATCACGGCCAGCGAGTACGTCCGGATCGTCGAGGGCTTCCTGAGCGCGGACATCGCCCGCGTCGCGCCCAACGTCTGGGACGTGTCCGACTACGGTGCCTTGCGGACGCTCCGGTTCGACGGCTCGCGCGCCAGGCACGTGGACCCGGCCGCGTCGCGCAACGTGCTCGGCTACAGCCACTACCAGGACGCGCTCTACGTGTTCCTCGGGGGCGGCTCGTCGGCCCGGGTTGCCCTGAAAGTTGGGCCACCAGACCGTGGCGATGGCCTCACCCTGGCCTGGGCCAACGGTTTCGTCGAGGACTGGCAGATCACGGACGACACCCTCACCTTTCGGATGCCGGGCTTCGCGCCGAAGGACCTGGCGCTCGACGGACTCACACCCGGTCGCGCCTATGCCATCGCCGCGGGCGCCGGCGAGCTGTGGCAAACCCACCAGGTCGTCGCCGACGCGAGCGGCCGGCTCTCCATCGCGCTGAGTCAAACCGGCGGGACGACGTTTCGGATCGGGCTCGCCGGGCAGGCGCCAACCGCCCCGGAGATCCCCTGGTGGCTACGGCTGCTGCGTTGGCTCGTCGGGCGTTGACGATGCAGTTGTCGCGATGGGTCGTGCTGGCGTGGGTGGTGGGCATCGTCGCGGTGGCGGCGCTGCTGATTCCGGACGAGTTGGCGCTGGCGACGGTGTTCCAGAAGAGCTATCAGTATCCGCTGGCGCTGCGCTACTATCAGCGCGTTCTCTCGGCCGATCCTGCCAACGTCGGCGCGCTGCGGGGCCTCGCGGAGACGTACCAGATGCTCGGCAACGACGAGGCGGCGCTGCGCACTTACGCCGTGCTGGCCGAGCGCCTGCCGGACGATGTGGCGCTGATCCAGCGCGCGGCCCAATTGGCGCAGTGGGCCGACCGCCTCGAGGATGCCGTCGGCTACTACGAGCGTCTGGCGACGCTCCGCCCCGACGACGTCGACGTCGCCGAGTTCCTCGCCGACTACTACCTCTGGCGCAAGCGTCCCGATCAGGCGCTGGCGCAGTACGAGCGACTGTCCCGGCACCGGCCGGATGATCTCGCGCTGATCGTCCGGCTTGCCCAGACCTACGCCTGGGCCGAGCGCTACGCCGACGCGATCGGGACCTACCAGGCCGCCATTGCCCGTTTCCCAGGGGTGGCGGACCTGTACCGCGACCTCGCGACCGTCTACCGCTGGAGCGAGAACGATTCGGCCGCCATCGAGACATACGAACGCGCCGTTGTGCTCGCCCCGAACGATCTGGCCTCGCTCCAGGCGCTGGCCGAGCTGTACCGCACGCTGGACGAGCCCGAGAAGCTCCAGGCCACCCTGGAGCGCATCGCCCGGGCCAGCCGTGCCCGCTCATAGCCTCTCCAGCTGATCCCGCAGCGCCGGCGACGCCGACGGCGCGACGTACGCGACCCGGCCACCGACGAGGGTCGCGACGATGTGCAGGTCGGTGTCGAGGATGACGAGGTCCGCGGCGGCGCCGGCGATGAGCCGTCCCAACCCCCTGATCCCGAGCAGCCGCGCCGGGTTGCGCGTCAGCATCGCCAGCGCGGTCGCCAGGTCGAGTCCGACGAGCTCGACCAGATTGCGGAGCGCCTGATCGGTGGTGAGCGCGCTGCCGGCCAGGCGCCCATCGGCGAGCCGCGGCGCGGTCCCGTCGAAGATGACTTCGCGCCCGTCCCACTGGCGATACGTCCCCGAAGGCCCGGGCCCTATGAGGACGCCCGCCGCCATCGTGGCATCCGTTACCGCGACCAGCCGATGACGCGGCTTCGCCCGCGCCATCAGGCGCATAGTCGCCGGGTGGAGGTGCACCCCGTCGGGGATGAAGGCGGTGGTGAGCTTGTCCTCGGCGAGCGCCGCGCCCAGAGCGCCCGGCTCCCGGTGGTGCAGCCCACGCATCGCGTTCCCCGCGTGGGTGACCATGCGCAGCCCGGCGGCGATGGCTCCCGTCATCTCCTCGTAGGTCGCGTCGGTGTGGCCAGCGGAGACGACCACGCCCTGGGCCGCCAGATCGGGGATGGCCGCGAGGTTCTCCGGTATCTCCGGCGCCAGCGTCACCAGCCGGATGCCGTGCTCGGCCGCTGCTTCCAGGAGCAGCCACTCGTCACCGTCAAAGGGACGAATCTCCTCGGGCGGGTGGATGCCGGGCATCCGCGGGGAGATGTATGGCCCCTCGAGGTGGATACCGAGCGCCCGCGCGACAGGTCTGCCGTCGTCACGGAAGGCAGCCGCATCCTCCAGCCAAGCTGAAGCAGCGTGCGAGGGGAGGCGGCCCCCTCTCCCCCCGCCGCCGTTCCTGAGCCGGTCCCACCAGGGGAGAGGCGTGAAGGCTCGCCCCTTCCCCCCTGGTGGGAGACGGGGTTGGGGGTAGAGGGGGTCGCGGGGTGGGGGAGAGGTCCGTTCCTGGCAAAGCATCGCCGCGGCACGCAGCGCATGGAGCAAACGATCGTGGCTCGCCGTGATCACCGTGGGGAGGAAAGCGGTGCACCCGGTCCGGGGGAGCGCCACGGCGAGAGAGCGCAGCGCCACTGGATCGCCCGCCATCACGTCGACGCCAAACGCCCCGTTGACCTGGAGGTCGAGGAAGCCCGGCGCCAGGATCAGACCGCCGAGATCCACGCGTGGGGGCGGCCCCTCTCCCCCCGCCGCCGTTCCTGAGCCGGTCCCACCACAGGAGAGGGGTGAAGGCTCGCCGTGCCCCACGGCCACGATGTGCCCCTGGTGGACCAGGACAAAAGACGGGTCCGGGCACCGGTCCGGCGAGTAGATGGTGGCGCCGACGAGGGCAATCCCCCTGTCCCGTGGCGTGGGCCAGGTCACGGGCGGCCACAGGGGACCGCCCCTACAGGAACGGCGGCCCGGCTCAGGAACGGCGGTGAGGGAACTCCGTTCACGGGTAGAGCACATTCCCAGCATCGTTGACCAGGACGATCGCCTGCGTTGGACAATCCCGGGCCGCTTCCCAGAGATCCTCCGGGGCGACGGTCAGTCCATGCGGGTCGACGACGATCGCCTTGCCCAGCTCGTCGATCTCGAACACGGTGGGTGCGTCGACGACGCAGATCGCGGAGCCAACGCAGGCCATCCGGTTGACGCGGATGCGCACGACTGGTTCGCCCTAGCCGGACGGGCTGCGACGCGTCACGATCCGCTGAAGACGACTCTGAACAACCGCCTCGACCCGATGCGCCTGCTCGGGGGTGAGCCGGCCGCTCGCGACGGCTCGACTCAGCCGCGCTTGAAGCGTCTTCGTCAGGGTGTGGAGCCCGGCACCAGTAAGGCGCGCGACCCGCCGCGAGATGGTTGCTCGTTTCCTCTCCACCAGACTCCTTCGTACGGGTTAGGGGCGCACAGGTTAACTGCTCTAGCCCTCTTTTTCGTCCTGCTCGTCGCGGCCCTTCCGCTTACGCTGGACCACCTCCGCGATCATCGGCTGGTGTAACTCCCGTAGCCCCTGCTGGGCGGTGGCCACTTTCTCCACCTTCTTCGGTTTCTTCTTGTCTTTCCGGATGTCCTTATTGCCCACGACCCCATCCTCGCCGTTCGGACTAAGTAGTCGTCAGCTATCGGCAATCAGCCTGCACAGGCTGATTGCCGATAGCTACGTAGCCAAAGTCTAGCAGATTATGTCCGCGTCGTAAACCTCACCCTGGCGGCCAGCCGAGCCGGCGTCCACCGAGCACGTGGAGGTGGAGATGGGCGACGGTTTGACCGGCGTCGGGACCGTGGTTTACGGTCAGACGGTATCCCGTCGTGCTGATTCCCTCCCGTCGGGCGATCTCGTTCGCCACGCCGATCAGATGCCCCAGCAACTGACGGTCGTCGTCCCCGAGCCCGGCGATCGATGGAACGTGCGCGTTCGGGACGACGAGCACGTGCACCGGCGCCTGCGGGTTGACGTCCCGAAAGGCGGTCGCCAGATCATCCCGGTAGACGACGTTGGCGGGGATCTCCCCGCTTGCGATGCGGCAGAATATGCAGGTCGTCATGGGCCGATCCTCCCCCCTCCTTAACTGATGGCTTGCAGTAGTGCCGAGTTCACCTCGCACGCCGCTCGGATGGGACGCCACGATCCGGACGTGGGCGAGCTGGTTGGCGAGCGGCCGGCCTGACGGAACCGAGACGCGCAGGTAGTTGTCGGTCAGCCCCTCCCAGACGGGCGAACCGGAACGGTCGTCCGGCGGGTTTGTTGGCGAGCGGCCGGGCGACTCGAACAGCACGTCGGCCTCTCGCCCGATGAACTGCGCGCGAAACCGCGCGGCGCTTTCCTGGCCGAGGGCCAGCATCGCCGCCGCGCGGTCGCGCCGGGCGTCGGGGTGCACCTGGTTCGGCATCCGCGCCGCCAGCGTCCGGGCGCGCGGGGAGTAGGGAAACACGTGGACTCCGGAGAACCCCATCTGTTCGACAAACGCGTAGCTCTCGGCGAACTCTGCCTCAGTCTCGCCGGGAAAGCCAACCATCACGTCGGTCGTGATGGCGACGTCGGGGATCGCCCGACGAATCGCGGAGACCAGATCCGCGTACTCACCGGTGGTGTAGCGCCGCCGCATCCGCTGAAGGGTCGCGTCGCAGCCGCTATCCAGCGCCAGGTGGAAGTGGCGGCAGAGACGCGAGTCTGGCCAGAGACCAAGCAAGCCCCGATCAAAGTCCTCCGGTTCGATCGACGAGAGCCGCAGCCGCCGCACCCCGGTCGTCGCCAACATGGTCTCGATCAGCGAACGGAGCGATGCGCCGCCGTCGAGATCGCGTCCGTACGTGCCCATGTGCACCGCGGTCAGCACCACCTCGTGGAAGCCGGCTCCGACCATCACCCGGACCTTCCCCAGCACGGTCGCCATCGGTAGACTCCGCTCGCGGCCGCGGGCGTAGGGCACGATGCAGAACGCGCACATCTTGTTGCAGCCGTCCCCAATCTTGACGAAGGCCCGGGTTCGCCCGGCCACGTCGTGTGGTTCCCCGTCGACGATCGCCGAACGGATCTCGGGAACGGTCTCAAACGGCTGCTCGTCGTCGCCCTCCAGCGCCCGGTGGACCAGATCGACCAGCCGGTCCTTTTCACTGCCGGCGACGACCAGGTCAACCTCGAGCATCCTGGTCAGGTCAGCCGGGACGACCGCCGCGTAGCAGCCCGTGGCGACGACGAGCCCGGCGGGGTTAGCGCGGCGCGCCTGGCGCAGCAGCTTACGTGACTTCCGGTCGGCCACGTGGGTCACGGTGCAGGTATTGACGATGTAGGCGTCGGCCGCGTCGTCGAAGTCGACGACCGCGTAGCCACGGTCGCGAAACCCGCGCATCCACTCATCGGTATCCGACTGATTCACTTTGCAGCCGAGCGTCGTGAACGCAATCCGCCGGTTCGAGCGATGACTCATCTGCTGCTCCCGCTAGGGGCAGGCACGGGGGCCTGCCCCTACATGGCTCACCCAAGCCTGCCCCTGCATGGCTCACCCAAGGTCGCCGGCCTCGTAGAGGATAATGGTGGTCGCGGCAATGGCCGCGGTCTCGGCCCGCAGGATGCGTCGCCCGAGCGAGACGGGGACGATCCCATAGGAGCGGGCGATCTCGACCTCTGCTGCCGAGAAACCGCCCTCCGGTCCGATGAAGACGTTCACGGTGAACGGCCGGCGGGCGCCGGCGACGCCGACGCCGAGCCCCTCGCGAACGACGTCCCGGATGCTCCGTTCACTCTCACCCTCCCACGCCACCAGCGAAAACCCTCGTGCCTGCTCGGCTGCCTGGGGGAACACCGAGGCCGGCTGAAGCGTTGGCAGTTTTCCGCGATTCGATTGCTCCGCCGCCTCGACGATGATTCGGTGCCATCGCTCCAGCTTGGCGGGGTTGCCATCGCCCACGTTGGAGATGATGCAGCGTTCGCTGATCGTGGGGACGAATGCCGCGACTCCCAGCTCGGTGCACTTTTGGAGCACCACCTCGAACTTACTTGGTCGCAGCAGCGCCTGGTACAGCGTGATCTTGGTC
>JACPQP010000519.1 GCA_016190465.1 Chloroflexota bacterium | reverse complement strand
CGGCCGAAGGGATGCCCCTTCCACCCGCGGTGCCCCGCCCTCACGGCCGGTGTCTGCGACCAACAGGAGCCGAAGCTGATCGCCCTCGGCGAGCGGCGCCGGGTGAGCTGCTGGCTCTACTCGGAGGCAGGCCCGTGATTGAACCGGCCACGGCCACCACGCGCCCTCTGCTCCAGGTCCAGAACCTGGTCAAGCACTACCCCATCGTGAAGGGTGCCCTCTTCAAGAAGCAGGTCGGCACCGTCCGGGCCGTCGACGACGTCAGCTTCACCATCGACGAAGGCGAGACGCTCGGCCTGGTCGGCGAGAGCGGTTGTGGCAAGACCACCGCGGGCCGCTGCATCGTCCGGGCGATCCAGCCAACTGGCGGCTCGATCCAGTACCGCGACGCCACTGGCGACGAAGTTGACGTCGCGACCCTCGAACCGTCGCAACTGCGGCCGTTGCGGCGCGAGATCCAGATGGTTTTTCAGGATCCCTACTCCTCGCTCGACCCGCGGATGCGCATCAGCGACATCGTCGGCGAGCCGCTGATGGTGAACCACGTCGCCGCGGGGCGGGAGCTGCGGGACCGAGTGGCCGAGCTGCTTCGCCGCGTTGGCCTGCGCCCCGAGTACATGACACGCTATCCCCACGCTTTCAGCGGCGGCGAGCGACAGCGGATCGGGATCGCCCGCGCCCTGGCCCTGAACCCGCGTTTCATCGTCGCCGACGAGCCCGTCTCGGCGCTCGACGTCTCGGTGCAGGCGCAGATCCTCAACCTCCTCCAGGAGCTCCAGCAGCAGCTCCACCTGACCTACCTCTTCATCGCCCACGACCTGAGCGTGGTCGAGCACATCAGCAACCGGGTCGCCGTGATGTACGTCGGCAAGATCGTCGAGATGGCCGAGACGGAGGAGCTGTACGGCAACCCCAAACACCCCTATACCCAGGCGCTGCTCTCGGCTGTGCCCAAGCCCGATCCGCGGCTCCGGTCGAAGCGCATCCTGCTGCGCGGCGAGGTCGCTGACGCCAGCAACGTGCCGTCCGGCTGCTACTTCCACCCGCGCTGTAGCTACGCCGACGACCGGTGCAGCCGGCAGGCGCCACAGCTCGAGGAGAACGCCACGGGCCACCTCGTCAGTTGCCACCGCGCCACCGAGCTATCGCTGGTCGGTGTGCCGATGGGGCCGCGAGTGTCGATATGAAGATCATCGACGTTCGCCCGCTCGTCTTCGGCAGCGATCTCGGTAACTTTGTCATCGTTCGCATCGAGACCGACCAGGGCCTTGTCGGCTACGGCGAAGGTAGTCTCCACTCCGGCACCGAGGCGGTCGTCGGGGCGATCCAGGGTCTGAAACACGCCCTGATCGGCCAGGATCCGCGCCGGATCGAGCAGCTCTGGCTGGATATGTACCGCCTGTTCCAGATGATGCGCGGTGGGGTGGTCTATACCTCGGCCATGTCCGGCGCCGATCAGGCGCTCTGGGACATCAAGGGCAAGGCGCTGGGTGTCTCGGTGCACGAGCTGCTCGGGGGGGCGCTGCGCGACCGGGTGCCGGCGTTCCGCTATGGCCTGCCGCTCGGCGCGACGCTGGAGGAGACCAGGGAAAAGGCAGCGGCCGCGGCGGCCGAGGGCTGGCGCGCCTTCCATGGCGACCCGTTCGGCGCGGCCAACTACGCTCTGGCGGGCGATCTCCCGGAGGTCTCACAGATGCTGGCCAGGTTGGCCGCTATCCGCGAGGGGGCCGGTCAGGGAGTCGACATCGCGATCGACTGTCACGGCCGCTTTACGCCGGCCGGGGCGCTCCGCATCGCGCGCCTGCTCGAGCCGCTTCAGCCGATCTGGTTCGAGGAGCCGGTGCCGCCAGAGAACATGGACGCGCTTGCGCGGGTCGCGGCGGCCTGCCCCGTCCCGGTCGCCGCGGGCGAGCGGCTCTTTACCCGCTGGGACTTCCGGGAGCTCTTCGAGCGAGGCGCCGCGGCGGTCATTCAGCCCGACATCTGCAACGCCGGCGGCATCTCGGAGGTCCGCAAGATCGCGGTGATGGCCGAGATCTACCACATCTCCCTGGCACCCCACCTGATCTACAGCCCACTGGCGCTGGCGGCGACGCTCCAGGTCGATGCCTGCATCCCCAACCTGATCATGCAGGGCATCGCCCCGGCCATGCTCCGGCTCCAGGAGGAGATGTTCAAGGAACCAGTCCTCGAAGTCCGCGACGGCTGGTTCACGGTCCCCCAGGGGCCAGGGCTGGGGGTCGAGATCGACGAAGAGAAGATCGCCCGGCATCCCGCGCGACCGATTCCCAGCACGTACCGGGCTCCCGTCTGGGAGCAGTGGTATCGCCGAAGCGTCCCGCCGCGCTGAGTCGCCGATGGCTGACTCTACCAATTCAAGGAGGCCCACCGTGATCTACGAGCTGCGCAGTTACGAAGTCGACCCAGCCCTGCTCGAGCAGTACCTCGCCTGGGCCAACGACAGGGCGCTCCCTGTTCTCCAGGGCACATTCGCCTTCCGGATGGTTGGCTTCTGGCACGCCATTACGCCGGCCAACGGCCAGGTGCCGCCGAGCAACGTGCACTGGATGATCTCCTGGCAGAGCGAGGAGGAGATGCTCAGCCGCTGGCAGGAGGCGACCTCGTCGGACGAGTGGAAGGCGATCGCTCAGGGACAGCCACGCTACGTCCTGAAGTGGCAGCGCCACCTGCTGAAGGCCATCCCGCGGTCGCCGTTCCAGTAGGAGAGATGGCACGATGCAGCTACGGATCGCCTTCATTGGTTGCGGCGGCCACTCGTCCGCCAACCTGATTGCCGAGACTCCGCGCATCCCCGAGATTGACCTGGTGGCCGTCTGCGACCTGGACGAGGCGCGGGCCCGCAGCGCCGCGCGCCGCTTCGGCGCCCTCGCCTGGTACACGGACTTCCCGAAGATGCTCGCGGCCGAGCGGCCTGACGCGGTCGCCGTGATCGGCCCGCCCACCATGGAGATCGAGATCGGCGCGGCGGTGCTCGAGCAGGGTTGCCATCTGTTCGTCGAGAAGCCGATTGGGCGCAACTCGCGCGAGGCGAGGCCGCTGGTCGAGGCGGCGCGCCGATCGAGCAGGCATACCCAGGTCGGGTTTATGTCGCGGCACGCCCCGGCCATGCGACGCGGCAAGCTGATCGTCGACTCGCCGGAGTTCGGCACGCCGACCTACCTGGAGACCCGCCACTGGCTCCCGGGTCGACTGCACGCCGTCTGGGGGATCGAAGACTTGCACTACGCGTATCTGATGCTCCACGGCATCCACGCGGTCGACCTGCTGCGCTACCTCTTCGGCGAGGTGGACGAGGTCTACGCGCGGACGAGTCAGGCGGACGGGGCCGGATCGCTGGTGAGCCTCTGCCAGTTCGCCAACGGCGCCAATGGCGTCGTGAACCTGCACACGTCGGCCGCGAACTGGGAGCTGAGATACGAGGCGGTCGGTAGCCTGGGTCGCCGGATCAACGCCGGCTTCGACGGCCTGACCGATACCGGCCAGAACCGGTGGGCACCCGAGCTGACGGCGGAGCAAGGGCAACTGGCGCGCGTGAACTATGCCGTCAACCGGGGCGACCGGATGGGCTACCGTACCGAGCTCCAGCACTTCGCCAATGCGCTGCTGAAGGGTGAGGAGCCTTTCCCCTCGGTCGCGGATGGGCTCGAGTCGACGCGCCTGGCTGAGGCCATGATGGCCAGCGCGCGCGCCGGCCGGCCGGTACGCGTTGCCGAGGCGCCGGTCTTCGAGCTGTAGCGTCACCCGGTCCGCCGCGCCTGATCATGGACTGTTCGTGCCCTCTGCCCTCGAGCCCCTCCCCCTTGATGGGGGAGGGGTTGGGGTGAGGGTGTGGCGCCTTGATGGGGGAGGGGTTGGGG
>JACPQP010000516.1 GCA_016190465.1 Chloroflexota bacterium | reverse complement strand
TCGCCAGGCTGTCCACGTGCACCTCCACGCCCAGGTATGTAGCGATGAGTAGTCAGCAATCCGCCGGACGCCGGTCGGCGCGGGAACGGCCCGCACCCCAGCCCCCACACCCCATACTGGGGGAAGGGGAGCGGCACGGCACCCCCTCTCCCCGTGGGAGAGGGGGCAGGGGGTGAGGGCCGTTCCCGCGCCATGCGGCTACCACAATTGTGTGGCGCTCCCCTGGCGCCTGCCCTCGTGTCTGCCCTCGTGCCTGCCCCAGCCGTAGGGGCAGGCACAGGGGCCTGCCCCTACTCGACCCACTCCTCGCCGTCGGGGCCGATCTCCTTCTTCCAGATCGGCACCGACCGCTTCAGCGTGTCGATGGCGTACTCGCACGCCTCGAACGCCTGCTTGCGGTGCGGGGTGGCGATGGCGATCACCACGCTCGCCTCGCCCACCTCCAGGTGCCCGACCCGGTGCGTCATCGCGACGCGCGTGAAACCCCATCGCTGGCGAATCGCATCCGCGATCTCGGCCATCTTCGCTTCGGCCATCTCCGCATAGCCCTCATAGTAGAGGGCACGAGTCGGCCGGCCGCTCTGCGAGTGGTCGCGGACCACGCCGAGGAAGACCACGATGGCCCCCGCGCGGTGGTCCGCCACCCTGTCGACGACGGCCTGCACGTCGATCGGCCGATCCACGATCTCAAACCGCTTCGGCCCCATCCGAACCGACTCATCCTCCCGGGTCTCTCCTCCGGCGACCGGTGGGATCAGCACCACCTCATCCCCATCCGACAGCGTCGTGCCAGGGTCGACGTACTCGCGGTTGACCGCGTAGCGGCAGTGCCCCAGCCGGCTGGCCAGTCCAGGGAACTGCTCGGCCAGGTGCCGGGCCAGATCGTCAACGGTCGAGCCGGGCGTCAGATCATACTCGACCTGGCTTCGCCCAATCGCCTCGCGATGGCTGGCAAAGAATCGAACGACGACGTGCACCCCTGCCCTCCCCGGATGGCCTGTCCTCTGGTGAGTGTAACACGGCCGCAGACGATTGCCGATTTCAGATTGCCGATTGCAGGTTTACGTAATCGGAAATCTCCCCTCGACCTACCGGCTGAGCGCCGTCGCGGCGACCGCGCCGATCGCGATCAGCCCACCGAGGGCCAGGGCGCCGATGGCGAACTGCATCTGGTGGCGCAGTTGGCTGATCCGCAGGTCCGCCATCTGGGCGCGCGAGGTGCTCTCTTCGGCCGCCTGGCGAACGACATACTCCAGCCGCTCGATCTGCCCGCTGATCGTCTTCACCTGTTGCGCCAGCGCCTCGGCGCGCTCTCGCACTTGAGTGACCTGGGCCTGGATGTAGGCGACCGTTTGGAGATCGACCGAGTCGCCCGGCCTCATAGCGTTCTCCTTCCGCACCGCTTCCCCACCATTCCCCGCGGTTCGTCCGCTCACGTGATGGCCATAGTACCACGTCAGCCCCTTGTCAGGACAGCCTCGCTTCGGATACAGTAGGGGGCAGCGACTCAGCCTGAATACAGCGCAGGGGTCCGACCTTTCCCCCCTTCCCGCCGTTCCTGATGGAGCCCGACGCGGGGAGGGGGGTGGCGGCTCCTCCTTCCCGCGCCGGCCGGCTCGGGAACGGCGGGCTGGGGGGGGAGGTCCATCCCCTGCTCAATGGTTCTGCGCACTGCTCTAATAGCGTACGCTGACCGCTCAGCGAGGAGGAGAACAGGTGCCCGGCGTTCCACACGTGTCACACGTGCCACACGAGAGGCTGCGGAAGGCCGGTCGGGTCATCTTCGAGGCAGCGGGCACGCCGTCCGACATCGCGGCGACCGTCGCCGACATCCTGGTCGAAAGCAACCTCGTCGGCCACGATTCTCACGGCATCCTCCGCGTTCCGGCCTACGTCGCGCAGATCAAGGCCGGCGGGCTCATCCCCGATGCCCGGCCGACGCTCATCGAGCAGACCGCCTGCACCGCCCTGATGTCCGGCCGGCGCGGGTTTGGCCACTACGCGGCCCACGTCGCGACCGGTATCGCGGTCGAGAAGGCGCGGCGCGAGAAGGTAAGCCTGGTCGGCATCGTCGAGTGCAACCACATCGGCCGACTCGGGGAATACGCGACGCAGGCGGCCCGCCAGGGTGTGCTGCTGATGGTCACGAGCGCCGGCACCGGCTCTGGCGGGACCACCACCCCTCACGGCGGCGCGGCACGGGCCCTTGGCACGAACCCGATCTCGTTCGGTATTCCCGCCGGGCCGCCCAACGAGATCAGGAGCGAGCCGATGATCGTCGACTTCGCGACGAGCGTCATCGCCGAGGGGAAGATCCAGGTGGCCCGCAGCAAAGGCGAGAAGCTGCCGCCAGGCTGCATCCTGGACAAAGAGGGACATCCCAGCGTCGATCCAGACGACTACTACAACGGGGGGATGCTGCTCCCGTTCGCCGGACACAAGGGCTACTCGCTCGCGCTCGTGGTGAACGTGCTCTCGGCCTACCTGATCGGCGTGGACCGGTTCTCGTCGAATGGCCGGGGGGCGGGCACGCTGCTGCTCGGCATCGACGCGGCCGCGTTCCGTCCCGCGGAGAGCTACGGTGCGTCGGTCGGCGAGTTCCTGGACCGGATCCGCTCGGTGCCGCCTGCACCGGGGTTCGACCGGGTGATGACGCCGGGGGAGCCCGAGGCGCAAACGCGCATCCGTCGGCTTGCCGAGGGCGTGCCGCTCCCCGAGACGATCCGGGAGCGCCTGGTCGCCACTGCCCAGGATCTCGGCGTCAGTGTCGAGAGCATCCTGGGGGGGTGATGATGGACCGCGACACCGCGTGGAAGATCCTCAACGAGTTCGTGAAGGGCGATACCCTGCTCAAGCACTGCCTGGCCGTGGAGGTGGCGATGCGCGGCTACGCGCGGCGATTCGGCGAGGACGAAGAGCGGTGGGTCGTCACCGGCCTGCTCCACGACTTCGAACACGAGATGCACCCGACGGCGGACAAGCATCCGGCGGCCGGCGCCCCGCTCCTGCGCGAACGGGGCGTACCCGAGGACATCATCCGCGCCATCCTGAGCCACGCCGAGTACCTGGGGCTGGAGCGGCGGAGCCTGATGGAGAAAACGCTCTATGCCGTCGACGAGCTGGCCAGCTTCGTCGTCGCCGTCGCCCTGGTCCGGCCGAGCAAGAGCATCCGCGAGGTCGAGGTCAGCTCGGTCAAGAAGAAGATGAAGGACAAGGCGTTCGCCCGGGCCGTTCGCCGCGACGAGATCATGGCGGGTGCCGAGCAGCTTGGCGTGCCCCTGGACGAGCACATCGCGACGGTGATCGCCGCGCTCCAGGAGCGCGCCGCCGAGCTCGGGATCGCCGGCTGAGGCCCAACAGGGCGGGGGCACCTGAGCGGACCTCTCCCCCCTGCCCGCCGTTCCTGATGGAGCCCGACGCGGGGAGGGGGATGGCTCCCCCCTCCCACCTCCGGCACGGCTCAGGAACGGCGGTCGGGGGTAGAGGGGGAACGCGCCCCAGGTGCAGAGGTCTGGGGGTGTCCCCCAGGAAAACCCCCGCCAGGGCGGGGACCTGGGGGGTGCCCCCCTGAAAGCTCCCGCCAGGGCAGGGGCCTGGGGGTGTCCCCCCAGAATACTCCCGCCAGGGCGGGGGCCTGGGGGTGTCCCCCAGGAAAACGACACGAAAGGAGATAGATGGTATGCCTGCGCTGCTTCTCGTGCTTATCCTGCTCGGCATCATCGCGTTCATCGGGTTGATCGGGTTCGTCGGCCACGTGATCGGCATCGTGCTCACGCTGGTGATGGCCGGCCTGGTGGGGGCCGCGGCGGACGCGATTGTCCCGGGCGAGCTGCCCTACGGAAAGCTCGGCGCCGTCCTCGCCGGCCTGATCGGCAGCGTGCTCGGAGTCTTGCTGGTTGGCCGGATCGGTCCAGCCATCTTCAACGTGCCGATCGTTCCGGCGCTCATCGGTGCGGTGATCATCGCCTTTGTGGTCGACCTGATCGGCAAGTCGACGGCAGGGCGAACGACGCGCCCATGACTGGTGCAGAAGCCGGGCACCTATTGGGCATAGGTGCCGCCCCGCCCCCCGGGAAACAAGGGGTTTCTTGGGGGACACCCCCAAACCCCCGCCCTGGCGGGGCACTGTGCGGCAGCGGAGACGGGGCTCACCACAAAGACACGAAGGACACGAAGGGAGTTGCGGGGACACGGGGCTTACCACGAAGACACGAAGCTCACAAAGCTACCGGAAGTACGGGTGATCCTTGAATCGGAGGTCGATGAACTCGGCCTTGAGCTTCTGCTGGGCGATCGCGTCGAGGATCGCCCGGAACGTGACGACTTTGGTGGGCAGGTCGTCGCCGAAGCCGAAGGCCACGCGGAAGCCGCGATCGGTCGGCAGGATGACGCCCATCGCGCGGGAGTACTCGAAGTAGTGCGGGGTGATGCCCGCGACGCTCGGCAGCGTGTTCCGCAGGTAGCGCGCCGCGGTCACCGCTCGGGTATCGACCTGATCGCCGACGCGCACCGGCGTGCGGTCGATGTCGACCAGGATCACCGCCTGGTTCTCCTGCGTCGTCGGGGCGAGGACGATGCCCTCATCCGAAACCAGGTACAGCGTCGGGTCGACCTTCCAGATCGACGTCGGTCGGCGCTCGACGACCGTGAGCCGCACCGTGTCCGGCCAGCGGACCGCGACATCGACCGACTGGATCGGCCGCAGACGCAGGACGCGGGCGCGCACGTTCTGGCGATGGACGTGGAAGATCGTTCCGTCCGCCAGCCCCGCCGCCGCGCGAATCTCCTCCGTGGCCTCCAGCCGGTTGCCGACGACCTCGACCCGCTTCAGCGCAAACGTGCCGCTGAGAAAGAGGTGCTGTCCCAGCCAGACCATCGCCGCCAGTAGCGCCAGCGGGACGAGCCGCGACGCGATCGCGTTCCGCAGCCGCTTCCCCAGGTTGATGCGGCGAAAGAACGAGTCGCCGGGGACGACCAGCGTGTCCCGCGGGCGTTGGTACCGCGACCGCCGAATCATCAGGAGATCCGCAGCGCCGACCGCTCGGCGTGTCGCTCGAACGCCAGTTGGATCAGCCGGTCGATCAGCTCCCGGTACCCGATGCCGCTCGCCTCCCAGAGCTTGGGGTACATGCTGATCGACGTGAAGCCAGGCAGCGTGTTGATCTCATTGACAGAAATAGCCCCGGTGTCGCGCTGGACGAAGAAGTCCACCCGCCCCAGACCAGCGCACTCGACCGCCTGGAACGCGGCGACGGCCAGGGCCTGGACCCGCGTGCCGACGGGCTCCGGCAGGTCGGCCGGGATGTACAGATCGGTGTCGTTGGAGACGTACTTGGCGGTGTAGTCGTAGAACTCGCGCCGCGGCACCAGCTCGCCGACCACCGAGGCCACCGGCTCATCGTTCCCCAGCACGGCGCACTCGACCTCCCGGCAATCGATCGCGGCGCGCTCGACGACCACTTTGATGTCGTAGGAGAACGCCAGCTCCAGCGCGTCGTGGAACTCATCCGGGTGGCGCACCTTGGAGATACCGACGCTGGAGCCGAGGTTGGCGGGCTTCACGAAGTTGGGATAGCCGAGCCGATCGGCGAGCTCGCGTATTGTTCCGGCCGGGTCGCGGCGCCAGTCCACCTTGCGGATGGCCACCCAGTCGAGCACCGGCAGGTTCGCCGCCTGAAACAGGCGCTTCATGACGCCCTTGTCCATCCCGCAGGCCGAGCCAAGCACGCCGGCCCCGACGTAGGGCACGTTCGCCAGCTCCAGCAGCCCCTGCACGGTGCCGTCCTCGCCATACGGCCCGTGCAGCAACGGGAAAACGACGTCCACCTGGCCGACCGCGCGACCGGCGGTAGCATCCACGGTCGTCAGCTTCCGGTCACCCGGCTCGGGCACCACGGCGACCATCGTACCCTGGCCGGCGACCGCGCCGCCAGCGATCAGTTGTCGGGGGTCGGTGGCGATGAGCCAGCGCCCCTCCCGGGTGATGCCGATGGGCACCACCTCGTACTTTTCCCGGTCGATGGCCTCCAGCACCGAGAGCGCCGACCGGATGGATACCTCGTGCTCGCCGGATCGTCCGCCGAAGAGCAGGCCCACGCGGAGCCGGCGACTGTCTGCGGTCATCGTTCCTCCTTCACCCCGGACCGTGGCCCCCTCTACCCCCAACCGCCGTTCCTGAGCCGAGCCCCCACCTGGGGGGAAGGGGCAGAGCCGCACCCTCTCCCCTGGTGGGAGAGGGGTAGGGGGTGAGGGGGAGACCCTACCATTCACCAACTCGCTCCACCTCGAGCTCCAGGGTAACGCCGAACCGCTCGGCCACGGTCACCCGGGCCACCTCGGCGAGCGCCAGCACGTCGGCCGCGGTCGCGCCGCCGACGTTGACGATGAAGTTGCCGTGCTTGGGCGAGACGACGGCGCCACCGTGCCCTCGCCCCTTGAGTCCGGCCACGTCGATCAGCCGGCCGGCAGCATCCCCCGGCGGGTTCTTGAAGATCGAGCCCGCGCCGGGGTCCGTCGGCTGCGTCTCGTGGCGCCGCTGCCGGAACCGGGCGATCTGCTCCAGGGCGACGCGCGGCTCGACCTCGGGGAGCTGGAGCTCAGCGCCGAGCACCACGGCCTTCCGATCGTGGTGGAAGCGACTCGTCCGGTAGCCCAGAGCGAGCTCCTCGCGCCGCAGCCGGGCAACCTCGCCGGCAGCCGTAAGGGCCTCGACCGCGATCAGATGGTCGCCGAAGCTGGCGCCGTGGGCGCCGGCGTTCATCACCACAGCGCCGCCGACGCTGCCCGGAATGCCGATGCCGAATTCCAGCCCGGTGAGGCCGGCCCTGGCGGTCTGGGTGGCCAGGCTGGCCAGCCGGAGGCCCGACTCGGCCCGGACCAGTCCGGTTTGTCGATCGATGGAGAGGCCATCCGCCTGGTTTCGGATCACCAGGCCCCGGACGCCGCGGTCGGACACCAGCACGTTGCTGCCGCGGCCGAGGATGAGCCAGGGGACGCCATCGGCGTTCGCCGCGCGCACCAGGTCGACCAGCAGCGGGACGCGGTCGGCGAGCACGAAGTAGTCGGCCGGGCCGCCGATGCGAAAGCTGGTGTGGTCCGCCAGCGGCTCGTCCAGCCGCAGGCGGTCGCCGGCGACGCGGCGGATGTGCTCCGGTACGATCATGCGGGCCAGGTCCCCCCTCCCGAGCGCATGCCCACGACAGCGTCAAGGGACCGACGTTCCGTCATGTTCATCTTACCACGCCGCAGGGGGCGACGGGCGGCCGGGGTGGACGGGGCGACGGGGCGACACGGAGAGGAGAGACGCGAAGACACGGCGACGGGGCGACGGTTTGGACCACGAAAGGCGCGAAATGAACGCGAAAGGCGCGAAAAGGAGACGGGGCGACACAGGGACGCGGCGACGGGGACTCACCACGGTGCCTTCTTGAGCCGGGCTCCCTCGCCCTCTTGCTCGAAGATGATCCTGTCTTTGGGCGTCAAACCCAGACGTGCCGCTCCGCCTCCAGGAGCACTGGTGGCGAGATCGCGCCTCGCAGAAGCCCCCGCCCCACCAAGGGACAACAGAAAGCCGGATCCGCCAGTTGGCGACCCGGCCGCGGCGATCAGGCAGGAAGCGTCGAAAAAGAGGATGGTGGTGAGGTCAATGGTCATCAGAGGGGGCTGATTGGCCCAGCCTCAGCTGGTCTCCTCCCTTTGCGCTCGGTTGATTTGAGGAAGCGCTCGGCGATCCTTCTGGCCTCCTCATCAAGCTCATCGTCGCGCAGGAATTGCTCGATCTGCTCGCCGGTGTACTCGCGCAGGGAAAGATTCCTGGTGGTGCGGGTCGCCCACAGCAGCAGATCCAGGCTGCGCTTGGGGATCCGGTAGCTTCGGCCCAGCTTGGAGGCCGGGAGCTTACCGGCGCGGATGTAGCGGTAGACCGTCTCGCGGTCGACTTGGAGGTAGTCAGCGGCTTGCTCTGGTGTCAGAATCTCAGGCGTTCGTTCCATACGACACTGATCTTCTCATACTTGGGACGATTTGTCAATATCGATGTCGATTTACTGAGATTGCACCATAAGGAGGAGCTTTACAGAAGAGGGCCTCCCGGCTAGGATGGAGATCGCCGCCAAGCAACCCCCATTCCAGGCGGGAGGTGTGCT
>JACPQP010000523.1 GCA_016190465.1 Chloroflexota bacterium | reverse complement strand
GTGAGGCGCCGAGCACCGCCCTCACCCCTTACCCCTCTCCCCGTGGGAGAGGGGCGAGGGGTGAGGGCGGCCCCCACGGGGAGAGGGGCGAGGGGTGAGGGCGCCCCGACACTTTGCGGTCCACCCGCTGGTGCTGGTAGAATGATAGTCAGACACGTCGGAGGGACTTGATGGAAGTTGTGTGGATCGGGCACAGTTGCTTCCGGCTGCGGGGTCGTGAGGCAGTTGTGGTGACCGATCCATTTCAGAAGATGCCTGGCTACACGCTTGGTCGCCTCACCGCCGATATCGTGACGGTGAGCCATCGGCATGCCGGGCACGACAACGCCGCCGCGGTCGGCGGCAATCCGCGGGTTGTCGCCGGACCCGGCGAGTACGAGATCAAGGGTGTGTTCATCACCGGCGTTCAGACGGCCCACGATGCCGAGGGCGGGAAGAAGCGTGGCCGGAACACGGCATACCTCGTCGAGATGGAGGACCTGGTCGTCTGCCACCTGGGCGACCTCGGCCACGCGCTGACAACCGAGCAGGTCGAAGCGATGTCCAAGGTGGCCGTGTTGCTGATTCCGGTCGGCGCGGGCAGCACCATCGGTGCCTCGACGGCGGCCGAGGTCATCAGCCTCATCGAGCCGAAGATTGTGGTGCCGATGCACTATCGCGTCGATGGGGTGACGTCACACCTGGATCCGGTCGACAAGTTCTGTCGCGAGCTCGGCGTCAAGCAGGCTGACGCCATCCCCAAGCTGAGCGTCGCCCCCAGTTCGCTTCCGGAAGAGGTGCAGGTCGTCATCCTGGAGCCCCGGGGCCTGAAGGGCAGCGCCGGGGACTGAGAGAAGGAAGATGGCAACTCCCGCGTGGCTTGGCAAGGTCCGGGCGCCGGACTTTCCTCCGGGCCTGGATTGGCTCAACGTCTCGCGCCCTCTCTCTCTCAAGGATGTCGCCGGGCGACTGGTGATCATCGACTTCTGGACGTTCTGCTGAATTAACTGCATCAACGAATTGCCGCAGTTGCGGCAACTGGAACGCACGTATCCGGACGAGGTCCTCGTCATCGGCGTGCACTCGCCAAAGCACCCCTGGGAGCGCGATACCGCGGCGCTGGGCCAGGCGGTGGTGCGCTATGGGATCGAGCACCCGGTGATCAACGACCGCGACTTCACGGTCTGGCGCGCTTACGCCGTCCACGCCTGGCCGACGCTGATGTTCCTCGACCCGGCGGGCCGCATCGTCGGCAAGCACGAGGGAGAGATCAGCTTCGCCGACCTCGATCGGGTGGTCGGCCAGATGCTCGACGAGTTTCGCCGGGATGGGCTGCTCCACCCGCGCCCGGTGCCGATCGCGCTGGAGCGGGCGAAACGGCGCGAGGCCGAGCTCCTGTTCCCGGGCAAAGTGCTCGCCGACGCATCATCACGGCGCCTGTTCATCGCCGACTCCGGCCACCATCGGGTCGTCGTCGCCTCGCTTGATGGGGTGGTCCAGCACCTGATCGGCCACGGAGAGCCGGGTGGAAGCGATGGCGCCTTCGGGACCGCGAGGCTCAACAACCCCCTGGGGATGGCTTTCGACGGTCGCTTTCTGTACGTGGCCGATCAGGCCAACCACGCCATTCGTCGGATCGATCTGCCCGGCCGGCGCGTGGAAACGGTCGCGGGAACTGGCGAGCAGGCACGATTCCTCCAGCGGGGCGGGGTGGCCCGCCAGGTACCGCTTAACTCGCCCTGGGACGTCGCCCGCCGCGATGACACCCTCTTCATCGCGATGGCCGGTCTCCATCAGATCTGGGCGCTGAACCTCGCCAGCGGGGAGATCGCGCCGTGGGCCGGGTCCGGGCGCGAGGCCATCGCCGACGGTCCCCGGCTCACGGCGGCGCTGGCTCAGCCGAGCGGGCTGGCGCTGGCTCCGAATCGCCTGTACTTCGCGGACAGCGAGACCAGCTCGCTGCGCTGGGTCGATCTTGGTCCACCGCACGAGGTCCACACGATCGTCGGGGAGGGGCTGTTCGAGTTCGGCGACCGGGACGGGGTCGGCTCGGTGGTGCGACTTCAGCACCCGCTCGGGGTCGCCTATTCCACCTATCTGACGCGAGAGGTGCTTTGCGTGGCCGACAGCTACAACCACAAGGTGAAGGTCTGCTATCCGGACGAGCGGCGAGTGGAGACGCTGTTTGGCAACGGCCGGCCCGGCCTCGTCAACGGCATCGGAGCGATCGTCCAGTTCGACGAGCCGGGCGGACTGAGCGCGGCGGGCGACCGGCTTTTCATTGCCGACACGAACAACCACGCCATCCGCGTCGGCGACCTGCTGGGCCAGGCGGTGACGACGTTGCCGATTGTGTTATCATAGCCTCGGGGTTTCGGTGCCCCGCAAGCACAGACGGGGCAGCAGCCGCCCGTGGCGACGATGGCAGGTTCGCGACAGGAAGAGGATAGGACGCTGACAGACCGGACGGTCTCTCCCAAGCCGCACGACGAGGATAAATCGTTCGACCTTTCGCTCCGCCCGAAGCGGCTGGCCGAGTACATCGGGCAGGAACGGCTGAAAGACAACCTCGGCATTTTCGTCGCCGCTGCCAAGGCGCGGGGCGAGGCGCTGGATCACCTCCTGCTCTATGGCCCGCCTGGCCTGGGCAAGACCACGATGGCGACCGTGGTGGCGAACGAGGTGGGCGTCCAACTGCGGATCACCTCGGGACCGGCTATCCTCATCCCCGGCGAGCTCGCCTCGATCCTGACCTCGCTGCAAAAGGGAGACATCCTGTTCATCGACGAGATCCATCGGCTCAGCCGCATCGTCGAGGAAACCCTGTACCCGGCCATGGAGGACTTCGCGCTCGACATGATGCTGGGGAAAGGGATGGCCGCCAAGCCAATTCGGCTGCGGTTGCCCCGCTTCACCGTGATCGGGGCGACGACGCGCTACGCGCTGCTCAGCTCGCCGCTGCGTGACCGGTTCGGCGCGACCTATCGGCTCGACTACTACGACCAGCAGGCGCTGGAGCAGATCGTGGTCCGGTCCGCCCGCATCCTCGGGGTCACGATCGACCGGGAGGGGACCGCCGAGATCGCCCGGCGGGCACGCGGCACGCCACGGCTCGCCAATCGACTGCTGAAGCGGGTCCGGGACTACGCCCAGGTTCGGGGCAACGGGGCCATCTCCCGGGAGGTGGCAGACGAGGCGCTCCGGCTCCTGGACATCGATCAGAGCGGCCTCGACGAGATCGACCGGCGCGTGTTGCGCACCATCATCGAGAAGTTCGACGGGGGGCCGGTCGGCATCGCGACGATCGCCGCGGCGATCAGCGAAGAGGTCGACACCATCGAGGAGGTCTACGAACCCTACCTGCTCCAGCTCGGCTTTCTCGACCGGACGCCCCGGGGCCGAGTCGCCACCCGCCGGGCCTACGAGCACCTGCGCCTCCCGACGCCACCCATCTCGCCTGTCGAAGCCGAGCAGCCGCGTCTGTTCGACTGAGTACGCAGCCATCAGCCGTCAGCGCGAGGCCCGGGAGTACGGAGTCGAAACCGCAGATGAAGGCAGATATACGCGGCCCTCACCCCCTACCCCTCTCCCCGCTCACAGGGGTAGGTATCGGCGGGGAGGGTGCTCGGTGACTCATGAAG
>JACPQP010000521.1 GCA_016190465.1 Chloroflexota bacterium | reverse complement strand
AGCAGCCCGGCGATGCGGACGTAGTGGGTCTCGCCGGTGAAGCCGGTTCCCCGAAGGTCGAAGGCGGTTCGCGCCGACGTGACGTTCACGCTGCCGGTTCCCGAGGGGGCATACAGCACGCTGCCGATGGTCGGCCTGGCGGTCTCCCAGGTGATCACGACGGACTTATCGGTGAGGTTGCCGACCCGCACCCCACTCGGCTGATCCGTTGCGGACAGGGCAACGGCCGGATCGTCAGTCACGGTGGTGGACGTGGAGGCGGGAACCGAGAACAGCCCGGCGGTGGAGGCGGCGACGAGGAGCAGTAGAACAAGCAGCAGGCGGGACGAATGCCGTGGAGACCGTGCGCGGACCACCATGGTTCACCCCTCCGGTCGCGGCGCCGCGACCCACACCGGTCGTGCCGGAACGAGCGCGGAGACACCCTGCTGCCGGCTCGGCTGCAATATCCGTGCCAGCAGTGCCGCCTGCCGGTGGCTGGCCGGACGGTATCCTCAACGCCACGATCCTTTGCCTGGCGACCATTCCTGCTGCTCTCACGCTGTCCCCACCCTGGGCCAATCGGCTATCGCGTGCTCGCGGGGGCTTGACGGCAGACTCGAAACCAGGTATTCTGAGCGTAACAGGATGCAGGGGGATGATCGCCCCCTGCACGAATTCGCCCCCATTCTTGAGTAAATAGAGTGACAAACTCGGCTATTGATCCCGGTGCACGCTGCTCTGGGCAAGCCAGACCCGGTCAGACAGGGAGGATGCGCGATGGATCAGGTGCGGGATAGCGCGGGGACCGGTCGCGTGGCAGTCGACGCCGCGCCGCCCGAGCGGCAAAACGGGTCGCGAGGCGCTCTGGATGGGCTCGAGGTCGAACTGCTGGCGGGTCGCTTCGATGGGACGGAGCCGCAGTCGGTGATCCGCTGGGCGCTGGAGCGCTTCGGCCGACGCGTCGTGATCTGCACCAGCTTCCAGGCCGACGGCGTGGTCATCGTCGATATGGCGTGGCGGCTCGATCCCCGCGTGCGCGTCGCGACCATCGACACCGGTCGGTTGCCCGCCGAGACCTACGAGCTGATGGACCAGGTCCGCGAGCGGTACGGCATCCCGGTCGAGGTGTTCACGCCCGACGCCCGGGCTGTCGAGCAGATGGTCCGGCAACACGGCGTGAACCTGTTCTACCGTGACCTGACGAAGCGCCGGATCTGTTGCGAGGTGCGCAAGGCGGCCCCGCTGCGCCGGATGCTCGACGGCCTCGACGCCTGGATCGTCGGTCTGCGCCGCGACCAGGCGGATACCCGGTCGCGCATCCGCAAGGTCGAGGTCGACTGGGTGCACGGCGGCATCCTCAAGGTCAGCCCGCTGGCTGACTGGACCGAGGAGGAGGTCTGGGGCTACATTCGGGCGCACGACGTCCCGTATAACAAGCTCTATGACCAGGGTTACCGCAGCATTGGCTGTGCTCCCTGCACCCGGACGGTCGCCGCGGGGGAGGACCCGCGAGCCGGGCGCTGGTGGTGGGAGAAGGACGCACCGAAGGAGTGCGGGCTCCACTGCGCCATCGAAGCCGGGGGCGCGCGGCGAGCCAGAGCGGGCTTATCCCGCTTCCCCTGACCCCGCCAACGGTCCCAACGGACCGTTGGCGCCCCACCAGGGGGTGAGGGTGCTCCCCGCCTATCGCCAGATCCCCGGCGGCGGGACCCGCAGAACCCCGCCCCTGGCCGCCGAGCTGGCCAGCGCCGCGTAGCGGGCCAGGTAGCCGTGCTGGATCTTCGGCGGTGGGGGCGTCCAGGCAGCCAGTCGCTCGGCGATCTGGGCATCGGAGACCAACAGGTTCAGCTTCTTGGCCGGAATGTCGATCTCGATCAGATCGCCCTCGCGGACGAGGGCGATCGGTCCACCTTCCATCGCCTCGGGTGACACGTGGCCGATCGCCGCGCCCCGACTGGCGCCCGAAAAACGGCCGTCGGTGATCAGGGCGACGTCGCGGTCGAGCCCCATCCCAGACACCGTGGAGGTCGGTACCAGCATCTCCCGCATGCCCGGCCCCCCCTTCGGTCCCTCGTACCGGATGACCACCACATCGCCCTTCACGATCTGGTTCCGAACCATCGCCTGGTAGGCAGACTCTTCGGAGTCGTACACCCGGGCCCGGCCAACCCGGCGGAGCATCTCGGGCGAGACCGCGGCCGCTTTCACCACCGCTCCATCGGGGGCCAGGCTGCCCCAGAGGACCGCCAGTCCTCCCTGCGGCCGGTATGGCCGGTCCAGTGGCCGGATCACTTCCGGGTTCGTCACCCGGACCGCGGCCAGGTTCTCGCCAACCGTCTGGCCAGTCACTGTCTGGCAGCCCAGGTGAAGCAGACCGGCCTCCATCAGGCGGCGGAGTACCCCCGGGATGCCTCCCGCCTCATCGAGATCGGCAAGGTGGTGCCCGCCGGCCGGCGAGAGCGAACTCAGATAGGGGGTCCGCTCGGAGATCCCGTCGAAGGTAGTCAGGTCCAGGGCGATGCCGGCCTCGTGGGCGATGGCCGGCAGGTGGAGCATCGTGTTGGTCGAGCCGCCGATGGCCATGTCCACCGCGATGGCGTTCTCGAACGCCTCCCGAGTCATGATGTCGCGGGGCCGGAGGTTCCGGCGGAGCAGCTCCATCACCTGGATACCCGCCCGCTTGGCCAGGCGCAGGCGCGCGCCGGAGATCGCCGGCGCGGTGCCGTTGCCCGGCAGGCCCATACCGAGCGCCTCAGTCAGGCAGTTCATCGTGTTCGCGGTGAACAGGCCGGCGCAGGAGCCGCACGTCGGGCAGGCCACCTCCTCCAGCGCGAGCACCTGCTCTTCCGAGCGCGCGCCGATCATCGACTGGCCAACCGCCTCGAAGATGGTCATCAGGTCGACCGGCCGGCCCTCGGACCGGCCGGCCAGCATCGGACCGCCGCTGACGATCATCGTCGGGATGTTCAGGCGCGGGGCCGCCATCAGCATCGCCGGGGTGATCTTGTCGCAGTTGGTGATGAGCACCAGCGCGTCGAACTGGTGAGCCATCGCCATCGTTTCGATCGAATCGGCGATCAGCTCACGGCTCGGGAGCGAGTAGTGCATGCCGATGTGGCCCATCGCGATGCCATCATCCACCCCGATCGCCGGGAATTCCACCGGCGTGCCACCGGCCATGCGGACGCCGTCCTTGACGGCGCGCGCGATCAGGTCCAGGTGGAAATGACCGGGGATGATCTCGTTCTGCGAGTTACACACGCCGATGAGTGGCTGATTCAACTCCTCGCGCGTGTAGCCCATCGCGAAGAAAAGCGAGCGGTGGGGAGCCCGTTCGATACCCCGCTTCACCGCATCGCTGCGCATACCCGTCTCCATCCCCATAGCTATGATCTGCTCCCTCTCTCTCTCGACTTGTGCTCACTCGAGACGCCGGCCGAAATGATCCGGCACCGGGCGTGCTCAGTAGGTATCAGGAAGTTTTTGATGGTTTTGGGGACACCCCAAACCCCGCCAGGACGGGCTCCGCCCTTCCTGGACCTTCCCGGGCCGCAGGTGAACTTTCCGAGACCTACTTCGCCGCTCGCCGGCTCCAGCAACCTCAGACAACCGCAGAGGAAAGCCGCCCTCACCCCTACCCCTCTCCCCGTGGGAGAGGGCTGAGGGCGGCGTTTCTCCGCGTTCATCGGCGGTTCCCGTCCCCGGGACCTCAGACGACCTCCAACTGACGGCTGGTCGCGACGCGCGCTGACAGTTCAAGACTGAAGACTGACCCCGGGAGTATACCGGGATGGCTACACCGAAAGCAACTCCGGCTCGGAGCGCGAGAGCACTTCGCCGCCCGCTTCGGTCACGGCGACGACATCCTCGAGCCGAATGCCCCCCCAGCCGTCCAGGTAGATCCCCGGCTCGATCGTGTACACTTCCCCCACGCTGAGCGCATGGTCGCTGGCCGGGTGCAGCATCGGTGGCTCGTGCCATTGGAGCCCGACGCTGTGACCGAGCCCGTGCGGAAAGTGGGGGCCATAGCCCGCCTCGACGATGAGGCGCCGCGCCACGTCGTCGACCTCGCGGGCGAGGACGCCCGGCCGCAGCGCGGCGATGGCCGCCTCCTGCGCCCGCCGGACCAACGCATAGATCGTCCGCTGTTGCTCGCCCGATAGGCTGACCGCGTACACGCGCGTGAGATCGGTCCAGTAGCCATCGGCGTAGGCGCCCAGCTCGATGGTGAGATGATCCCCCGGCTCGAGGTGGCGGCGGCTGGAGATGTTGAAGTGCAGCCGGGCATTCGCCGATAGCGGCCCGGACATCACCGTGGCAAAGCCTCCGGATCGCTCGACATCCGGCGCGTCGTCGCCTGCCGCGGCTGCGATCCGCGACTGCACGGCCAGCGCCACCTCCAGCTCGGTCGCGCCCGGACGGATCACCTCCCGGGCCGCGCCGATCCCCAGACCGGCGACCTCGCAGGCGCGCCGAATCGCGGCGATCTCTCGCCGGCTCTTGATCGCCCGAGATCGACGGAGAGTGGGCGCCGCGTCGCGAAGCGTCGCTCCGGGCAAGGCCGAGCGCAGCAGGTCCACAGTCGAAGCGGCCGGCACGCGGACCTCCCCCTGCCAGTGGGCCGTCGCCACCAGATCAAATCCCGCCTCGTAGCCGATGGCGGCGCCGCTCAACCCGCGTTGAATGCACGCCTCGCGGAGCGCCGGAGCCATCAGTTCCGAGGGGCTGGCGAGACGGTCGAGCGCGCCCGCGGCGACGGGATAGATCTCCCGGATCCAGGAGCGACCAGCGTACTCGTCCTCGCCATTCGGGATAAAGAGGGCGCCGTCGCCTGCGACCGGCACCAGGGCCGCGCAAAAGCCCGTGACCGGCCAGAAACCCGAGGCGTACAGGATGTTCTCCGGTAACCGGAGGAACAGTGCGTCAAGGCCATCGGCCACCATCTGTCGGCGGAGGCGCTCCACGCGCTCGGTATCGATGATCGCACCCGTATTCCTGTCCATCGAGTTACCCCCTGGCAAATGACGTTTGCAGCAGCGAGCGGCATTGAGCAAGAGGATCAGCGCGCCACGTATCCGCCGTCCACGGAGAGAACGTGGCCGGTGACCATCGACGAGGCCTCCGAGGCGAGGAAGAGCGCGGCGCCGACAATCTCCTCGGCCTGCCCCATCCGACCAACCGGAATGGCCGCTTCAATCGTGCTCCGATACGTGGGATCGTACTCCAACACGCGCCGAACGATCGGCGTGTCGAACGTACACGGGGCGATGGCGTTGACGCGCACGCCCCGTTTCGCCCACTCAACCGCCAGCACCCGCGTCAGTTGAACGACGCCTCCCTTGCTCGCGCAATAGGCGACCGAGTTGGGTAATGCCACCAGCCCCCCGATGGAGGCGAAGTTCACGATGCTGCCTTTTCCCTGCGCCAGCATCGTCCGCCCGAAGGCCTGGCAGAGACGAAAGGTGCCGGTGAGGTTCACCGCCAGGATCCGGTCCCACTCGTCCTCGAGGAAGTCCTCGGCCGGCATCCGCTTCGTGATGCCGGCCGAATTCACCAGCACGTCCGCCCGGCCGAAAAGGGCCACGACTGCTTCGTGAAAAGCGCGGACATCCCCAGGTTGCGTGACGTCCACGCGGCAGGCGATCACGCGCCGGCCCTTCGCCTCCACCTCAGCCTGGACTTCGGCGAGGGGCTCCGCCGACACGTCCGCTAGCGCGAGATCTCCACCCGCCTCGGCGAACCCGAGCGCGATGGCCCGGCCCAGCCCACTCGCCGCACCGGTGACGACGGCCACGCGATCGGTCAGGTCAAAGAGCTTCTGTGCCATGCCTCGCACCTCCTTGGAGCCCATCCGGATCCCCCTCCCCAGCCCTCCTCACAGGGGTAGGTATCGGCGGGGGTGCTCGGCGACTAAAGTCGCGAGCTACCTTTGCGAAGCCCGCCTTCGCGGGCTAACCCAGTCGGCGCAGGCCGACTT
>JACPQP010000515.1 GCA_016190465.1 Chloroflexota bacterium | reverse complement strand
GAGCGAGCACTGCGGCTACAATAACTCCCGGGCGCTGCTCCGGCTCTTGCCCACCCAGGGGCCGCATGTCCTCCAGGGGCCGGGCGAGAACGCCGGCGCGGTTGACGTCGGCGATGGGCTGGCGATCGTCTTCAAGATGGAGAGCCACAACCACCCCAGCGCGGTCGAGCCCTACCAGGGCGCGGCGACCGGCGTCGGGGGGATCATCCGCGACATCTTCACTATGGGGGCGCGGCCGATCGCCCTCCTCGATTCGCTCCGATTCGGCCCGCTCGACCGCCCCCGCAACCGCTACCTGTTCGGTGGCGTGGTCGCCGGCATCGCTGGCTACGGGAACTCGATCGGTGTCCCCACGGTGGGCGGCGAAGTGCTGTTCGCCCCGCGCTACTCGGGCAACCCCCTGGTCAACGTGATGGCCGTGGGCTTGATGCGCCACGAGGAGTTGATCCGCTCGGCGGCGACCGGGGTCGGCAACCCCCTTCTGCTGGTTGGCGCCGACACCGGGCGCGACGGGATCCACGGCTGCTCCGGCCTGGCCTCACGCGAGCTGAGCGAGTCGACCGAGGAGCAGCGACCAACCGTGCAGGTTGGCAACCCGTTCCTGGAGAAGCTCCTGATCGAGGCCTGCCTGGAGGCCCGGCTCAGCGGGCACGTCGTCAGCATGCAGGATCTTGGTGCGGCGGGGATCACCAGCGCGGTCGTCGAGGCGGCCAGCAAGGGCAACTCCGGCGTCGACGTCGACGTGGCCCGGGTGCCGCGCCGCGAGTCGGGCATGGACGCCTACGACGTGATGCTCTCGGAGTCGCAGGAGCGGATGCTCGTCGTCGTGTGCCGGGGGTACGAGGACGAGGTCCGGGCGATCTTCGACCGCTGGGGGCTTCACTCCAGCGTCATCGGCCAGGTGACGGACGACGGTCTGGTGCGTGTCCGCGACCACGGCCGCATCGTCGCCGAGGTGCCCGCCGAGACCCTCGCCCAGGCGCCGGTCTACCGCCGGCCGGGGATCCGGCCCGCCTGGCTCGACGAGCTGCGCCGTCTCGACTGGCGCTGCCTCCCCGCCTCACCGAGCCACAACGCCGACCTGCTCGCGCTGCTGGCCTTCCCGGACATCGCCAGCAAGGAATACGTCTTCCGCCAGTACGATTGGTCGGTCCAGACGAACACCGTCGTCGGGCCCGGTGCGGCCGACGCCGCCGTGCTACGGCTCAAGGGCACTTCACGGGGGATTGCCGTCGCCACCGACTGCAACGGCCGATACTGTAATCTCGATCCCTACCTGGGGGCGGCGCTCGCCGTGGCCGAAGCGACCCGCAACGTCTCCTGCGTCGGCGCCCGGCCGCTCGCGCTCACCGACTGCCTGAACTTCGGCAACCCGGAGAAGCCCGAGATCTTCTACCAGCTCGAGGCGGCGATCACGGGTCTGCGCGACGCCTGCCTCGCCCTGGACACGCCGGTGGTCAGCGGCAACGTCAGCCTGTACAACGAGACGAACGGCGAGGCGATCTACCCGACCCCGATCGTCGGGGTCGTCGGCTTGCTCGACGACCTGGCGCGCCGGACGACGCTGGCTTTTCAAGGGGACGGCGACGCGATCATCCTGCTGGGCGACGATCGCGGGGCCAGCCTCGGCGGCTCCGCCTGGCTGGAGGCCCGCCACGGTCTGATCGGCGGCGCCCTGCCGGCGCTGGACCTGGACCGCGAGGCCAGGGTGCAGGCGCTCTGCCGCGAGGCGATCGCCGCCGGGCTCGTCCAGTCGGCCCACGACTGCGGCGATGGCGGCCTGGCGGTCTGTTTGGCCGAGTGCTGCATCGCCGGAGAGATTGGCGCTGCCCTCACCCCCACCCTCTCCCAGGAGGAGAGGGGACTACTCCCTCTCCCCCTGGGAGAGGGCGGGGGTGAGGGCAGCGCCGGGGGTGAGGGCAGCGCCGGGGGTGAGGGCAGCGCCGGGGGTGAGGGCCGTCCTGGCGAGGGGCAGGGGGAGAGAGGTTCACCCGCCCGCGGGGAGGCATTGGAGGGTGTCACCGAGGTCACCCGCTGGCTCTTCAACGAGGCGCCATCGCGGATCGTCGTGACGACGCCGCCCACCCAGGCCGATCGGCTGCTTGCGCTGGCCGAGGTGCAGCGAGTGCCGGCGACGCGGCTGGGCACCGTGGGCGGTGAGGCGCTGCGGATCGGCGAGTGGGTGGATGTGCCGGTGGAGAAGCTCGACCGTGCCTGGCGTGCGCTTGGCAGCTCTGGGTAAGCGATTGCCCGGCTTCGGTGGACAATCAGGCGGAGGCCGCAATTGGAGGGAGTCGTGACCGACAAGCCGCGGGAAGCCTGTGGCGTGTTTGGCATCTACGGACCCGGGGAGGACGCCGCGCGGATCACCTTCTTCGGGCTGTTTGCCCTCCAGCATCGAGGGCAGGAGAGCGCGGGCATCGTCACCGGCGACGGCGCACAGCTCCACGACCACGCCGAGATGGGACTGGTCGCGCAGGTGTTCACTGAGGAAGACCTCGCCGAGCTGCCGGGCCACATCGCCATCGGCCACACCCGGTACTCCACGACCGGTAGCTCGCGCGTGTGCAACGCCCAGCCGATCGTCGTGCACGGGCCGCACGGTCCAGTCGCGCTCGGCCACAACGGCAACCTGGTGAACTTCGAGACGCTGCGCGCCGACCTGGTGCGGGAGGGACACGACTTCGTCAGCACCACCGACAGCGAGATCATCGCCCGGCTGATCGCCTTCGCCGAGGACGAGGACTGGATCACCCGCATTCGATCGGTCATGGCGAGGCTGACCGGCGCCTTCAGCGTGGTGCTGGCGACGCCCGAGGAGCTATTCGCGTTTCGTGATCCGCTGGGCGTCCGCCCGCTCTGTCTTGGTCGCCTGCACGACGCCTGGCTCATCTCGTCGGAGTCGTGCGCCCTGGATACCGTCGGCGCCGAGTACGTCCGGGAGATCGAGCCCGGCGAGATCGTGCGGATCACCGCGACCGGCATCCAGAGCGACTCGCTCCGGATCCCCCACCGGCAGGCGATGTGCATCTTCGAGTACATCTACTTCGCCCGGCCCGACAGCACGATCAATCAGCGGCTGGTCCACCAGACCCGGCAGGAGATGGGCCGACAGCTCGCCCGGGAGCAGCCCGCAGACGCCGACATCGTGATCGCGGTGCCCGACTCGGCGACGCCGGCCGGCATCGGTTACGCCGAGGAGTCCGGCATCCCCTATGCCGAAGGGCTGGTGAAGAACCGGTACATCGGCCGCACGTTCATCCAACCGGATCAGCGGCTCCGCGAGCGGGGGGTCAGCCTCAAGTACAACCCGTTGCCGGAGGTGCTGGCCGACAAGCGGATCGTGGTCGTCGACGACTCGATCGTCCGAGGGACGACGACCCGGCCCATCGTTCGATTGCTTCGGCGGGCCGGCGCGCGCGAGGTCCACGTGCGCATCCACGCGCCGCCGATGATGCATCCCTGCTACCTGGGGGTCGATCTGGCCCGCCGGAGCGAGCTGATCGCCGCGCGGATGACCGTGCCCGAGATCTGCGCCCACATCGAGGCAGACACGCTCGGCTACCTCAGTCTCCCTGGCCTGATCCAGGCGATCCGACTCGACGGCGGCCAACTCTGCAACGGCTGCTTCACCGGCCGCTACCCCCTGAAGGCCATCAATGCCCGGGCCGACGCGGACAAGTTCGTATTGGAGCGGACGTGATGTCCGCCGCAGCCGGACCTCACCCCCTGCCCCCCTCTCCGACACGGAGAGGGGGAACAGCCTTGTCAAAAAGACAAAAGGCGCGCCGTCCCGATTTTCAAGCAGGGAGCTGGTTCAGGCAAGAGGGGGTACGAGCGCTGCCCTGCTGCGCGGGGGGGTGGTGGAAGGGGCT
>JACPQP010000513.1 GCA_016190465.1 Chloroflexota bacterium | reverse complement strand
GGGGGGGCAGGAGGGCCGCGACGACGATGGCCAGCGCCAGCAGCAGCGCCCCGATCGCCAGGAAGGTGAGACGCCAGCCGAGGAGGGCGGCGAGGACGGCGACCAGCGGGACGCCAAGCAACGCGCCAAACGAGAAACCGGCCATCACCAGGCCAAACGCCTGGGCGCGCTGCGATGGGGGAAAGTAGTCCACGACGGCCGCGTTGACCGACGGCCCGAGGGCGCCGCCGCCCAATCCAGCCAGGAATCGGAGCCCGAAAAGGAGCGCCAGATCCGGCGCGAGGCTCGCTCCGGCGGTCATCAGCCCCAGCACCCCCAGTCCGACGAGCATCAGGGGCTTTCGCCCATACCGGTCGGATAGCGGGCTGAGCGCCGGCGCGGCGAGCGCCCACGCCAGCGAGGTCGCCGCGGCCAGTTGGCCAACCGCCGGAACAGTCGACTGGAAGTCGCGCGCCAGGTCGACGAGCAGCGGTGCGAGCATGCCGGTCGTCGTGCTGTAGAGGAGCGGGCAGCACATCAGCAGCACGGCGACGAGCCAGCTCTGCTGCTCGGTCCGGTTGGTGGCAATGGTGTCAGCCAATTCAGATCAGCGACTGCTCGGTGTGGGCGTCGAACAGGAGCGCCTCTTCAAGGTCGAAGCGGATGCCGAACCAATCGTCCACGCTCGGTCCCGCACCCAGCGGCACTGAGGCGATGCACCGGAACCCACCCCGGGCGAGATGCACCTTCCTCCGTCGCTCCTGCAGCAGCGTCTCAACCACTTCCACGCGGGCGACGACCGTGCTCTCCTCGGAGGGAAGCTCCAGCTTCACGTGGTCGGGCAGGATGCCGATGTACAGATCGGTCCGCTGGCGCGACTTCGCGATGATGCTGGGGACTGCCGGGACACGGAAGTCCGGTCCCTCGACGACCCGAGCCTCCGGGTCGAGCTGCACGCGGTACAGGTTGAAGCCCTCCTGGTGGACGAAGTCGGCCACAAAAACGCTGGCCGGCCGGGCCCAGAGGCCAGTGGACGTGTTCACTTGCTCGATGCGTCCGGTCCGCATCACCGCGATGCGATCGCCCAGCGCGAACGCCTCGTTCCGGTCAGGCGTCACGTAGACCACTGTTCGCCCGAACTCCCGGATGAGCTTCTTGAACTCCACCCGGGTGATCGCGCGCAGCCGCGCGTCAAGGTTGGTGAGCGGCTCGTCGAACAGATAGACCCGGGGATGCCTGATGACCGCGCGCCCGATCGCCACGCGCTGGCGCTGGCCCATCGCGAGGTCGCTTGGCCGCTGCTCGAGCAGGCTGACCAGACCAGCGCCCAGGTTCTCGGCGGTCTGGATGACACGCCGGTCGACCTCAGTCCGGTGCAACCGGGTCAGCGTCAGCGGAAACCCGATGTTGCCACGGGCCCGCATGTGCGGGTACAGGGCGTACGACTGAAACACCATCGCGATGTCGCGCTTCTGGGCCGAGAGACGGGTCACATCCTCGCCGTCGAACCGGATCGCGCCGGCCGAAGGGAAGTCGAGGCCGGCGACCAGGCGCAGCAGCGACGTCTTCCCGCATCCCGAGGGACCGATCACGCAGAAGAACTCGCGGTCGCGGATATCCAGGTCGATGTCGGCCAGGATCAGTCGATCGCCGATGTGGCGGCTGATGCCCTCGAGCGAGATGGCCGCCATCGAGCTGTTCCCTCCTGCACGAACATCCGACGGTCATCCGCCTGCCTGGTGCCCAGTCCTACGCGCGGCTACCCAGCTCGACGAGCATCCGATTCCAGTTGTGCAGGCACTCGGCGGTCGCCTGAGCGCCTCCTTCTGAGAAATTGGCTGAGAAATTGGCTGAGAAATTGGCTGAGAAAGTGCGTCCGGAAGGGAGACGCAGCACCTCCTCGGGCAACGGACGCCGCCGATAGTGGGTCTCCAACGACACGAAGCCGGAGAATCCGTCCCGCTTGAGGGCGGCGAGCTGCCCCCGCACGTCGATCTCGCCCGTCCCCAGCGCGACCCAGGTGTGACGCTTCGCCCCTTCCTGATCGGCCTGATTGATGGCCGCGGTTCGCACGCAGTCTTTGAGGTGGACGTGGACGATCTGGTCCTTGACCGCCGCGTAGCCATCGGGGTAAGGCGTCTCGCCGTCGGGATCACAAAAGGCGTTGCCGGGGTCCCAGATCGCCTTGACGGCCGGCGAGCCCAGGTCCCGCAGGAAACGCGCGAGCTGGGCACCGGTCCCCACCGTCGTGTCGAACTCGTTCTCGATCGCCAGCGTGATTCCTTCCTGCTCGCCGATCCGGGCCGGCTCCGCCCATCGCTCGAGAACGCGCGGCCAGGCCTGATCGACCGGACGGTCCCGCCAGAACGTGAAGCAGCGCACCAGATTGCAGCCCAGCGCGCGGGCCGCGGCGATCGACCGGTGGAGGATCGCCAGGTGGGCGCGATACTCGTCGTCGTCGTCCAGTTTCGACTTGAAGAACGGCGGCGCGACGCCGGCCACCACCAGGCCCGCGGCCTCGACGATCCGCCGCGCCCGCGCCAGATCGTCGGCCTCCAGCTTGTCCACGCGCGTTCCCCACAGGTTGCGCAGCTCGACGCCGTCCAGGCCAAAACCGCGAGCCAGGTCGACGGCTGCCTCCAGATCGGGCGAGATCTCATCGGTAATCACTGCCCGGCGTACCACGCTCACCCCTCCTCGACCCCGAGTGCCTACCGGATCTTGCGCCTCGCCAGCAGCGGGCGCACCGATGGCCAGGGGGCCAAACCCGCACCGCAGTCGTCATTCATCAGCGATCAGTCATCGGCAGCGACCGTGGCCCAAAAGGAAGCCCCTTCAGGGGCGCCAGACAGCCAGTGGACCGCGGCCGACTGGCGGCTGACCGCTGATGGCTCACGGCGACGTACCACGTGGGGCGATTATAGCACGCCCGGCCCCACCTGGCCGTCAGCAATCAGCCGGCCCGGGCGGGGCCATAGAGAAGGGGGCAGCCCGCTCGCCCCCCTCCCCGCGTCGGGGAGGGGGGTTGGGGGGAGAGGTCAGCCCCTACGCGGCCTCTTGCGCGAGCTGGAGGAAGCGGTCGTAGGGCACCGCGCCCCAGATCTCGGTCGTCGCGTGGCCGAACGAGCGGACGATCACGGCCACTTTGGCCGCGGTCGCGTCGTCGGGCGCCTCGAACATGTCGAGATAGTCGTAAGGCCCGAGGATCGCGTAGCTCGTCAGCCACCTGACCTGCGGGCACTCCTGGTGGATCTTCTGGGTCACCTGGTGACCCAGTTGGGCGAACGTCGTCGGATCGCGCAGCGCATCGGGTGAGATGCGGGTCAACATCACGAACTGCGCCATCGCAGAGAACTCCTTTGTTTGTTTTGTCTTTTCCCTGGGGGACACCCCCAGGCCCCCGCCCTGGCGGGTCGCAGATAGCTCGTTTGTCCTGTTGTTCCTGGGGGACACCCCCAGGCCCCCGCCC
>JACPQP010000509.1 GCA_016190465.1 Chloroflexota bacterium | reverse complement strand
GGGCCCGCGCGGCGGGCGATGACCTCTCCCCGCTGGCCGGGATCCCCCTCGCCGTCAAAGACAACATCTGCACCACCTTCGCTCGGACGACCTGCGGCTCGCGCATCATGGAGAACTTCGTTCCGCCCTACGACGCGACGGTAGTCGAGCGACTGCGAGCGGCCCACGCGATCGTCGTCGGCAAGACGAACATGGATGAGTTCGCCATGGGCTCGTCGTGCGAGCACTCCGCGTTCGGCCCGACGCGGAACCCGGTGGATACCAGCCGGGTGCCGGGTGGCAGCAGCGGCGGCTCGGCCGCGGCGGTCGCGGCCGGTGAGGCGCTGGGGGCGCTGGGCTCGGACACCGGCGGCTCGGTCCGATTGCCGGCGAGCTTCTGCGGCGTGGTCGGGCTCAAGCCGACCTATGGCCGGGTCTCGCGCTATGGCCTTGTGGCTTTCGGGTCGTCCCTGGATCAGATCGGCCCGCTCGCGCGGGACGTGACGGATGCGGCGCTGCTGCTGAACGTCATCGCCGGCCCCGACCCGTGCGACTCGACGAGTCTCCCCTGGCCGGTGCCCGACTACACGCGCGGGCTGGTCCCCGACGTTCGCGGGCTGCGCATCGGCGTCCCCCGGGAGTACTTCGTCGCGGGGATGCAGCCCGAGGTGGAGGCGACGATCCGGGGGGCGATCCGGCGACTGGAGGGGCTGGGCGCGCGGGTCGGCGAGGTGTCGCTGCCGTACACGCGCTTCGCGCTCGCCGCCTATTACGTCGTCGCTCCTGCCGAGGCGAGCACGAACCTTGCCCGCTACGATGGCGTGAAGTACGGCCTGTCGATCCGCGACGATCTCGACGTCTGGCAGATGTTCGAGCGCACGCGCGAGGTGGGGTTCGGCCCGGAAGTGAAGCGGCGCATCATGCTCGGGACCTACGCGCTGTCGTCGGGATACTACGAGGCGTACTACCTGCGCGCGCAGAAGATGCGAACCCTCATCAAGCAGGACTTCGACCGCGCGTTCGCCGAGTTCGATGTCCTGGCCGCGCCGACGGCGCCCACCGTGGCCTTCACCATTGGCGAGCGAGTCGACGATCCGATCCAGATGTACCTGACCGACGTGTTCACGGTCACGGTGAACGTGGCCGGCATCCCCGGACTCACGGTTCCCGCCGGGTTGGCGACTGGCCTACCGGTCGGGTTGCAGCTCCTGGGTCCCGCCGGTGGCGAGGAGACGCTGTTCCGCGTCGGCTACACTCTGGAGCAAGTTCTAGGGGGGAGTGACCCGTGAAGGTCGTCGTCCCACTGGCGGGGCTCGGCACGCGCCTGCGCCCGCACACCCTTTCGCGCCCCAAGCCGCTCGTCAGCGTCGCCGGGAAGGCCGTGCTGGGTCACGTGCTCGATCGTCTGGCCGCACTGAAGGCAAGCGAGTACATCTTCATCACCGGCTACCTGGGCGAGCAGATTGAGGATTACGTGCGCCAGCACTACCGGTTCCCGGCTCGGTTCGTCGACCAGCGGGAGCTCAAGGGGCAGGCCCACGCCATCTGGCTGGCCCGCGACCTGATCGATCAACCGATCGCGATCGTCTTCGTCGACACGATCGTCGAGGTCGACCTCTCGCCACTGGAGCAGGTCGAGGCCGACGGCGCGATCTTCGTGAAAGAGGTGGCCGACCCGCGACGGTTCGGCGTGGCGGTGCTTCAGAACGGCTACGTGACTCGACTCGTCGAGAAGCCGAAGGAGCCGGTCAGCAACCTGGCGGTGGTCGGGGTGTATTACCTCCGAAACCACCAACTGTTCCTGCGCTGCATCGACGAGCTGATTCAACAGAAGATCGTGACCGGGGGCGAGTATTATCTCGCCGATGCGCTGCAACTGATGATCGACCACGGGGCCCGACTCCGCGCCTTCCCGGTCGAGGTCTGGGAGGATACTGGTACGCCCGAGGCGCTGCTTCAGACGAACCGCTACCTGCTCAGCCACGGCTACGGCCAGGTGGCCGGCCAGCTCAGTCAGGCGGTCATCATCCCGCCGGTGTACATCGCCCGGTCGGCCCGGATCGTCAATTCCATCGTCGGGCCGAACGTGAGCATCGCCGACCGGGCCACCATCAGCCACTCGATCATTCGCGAGGCGATCGTCAACGAGGACGCGGTGATCGCCGAGATGATGCTGTCGTCGTCGCTCATCGGCGGCCACGCCGAGGTGCGTGGCTCGTTCAAGCGGCTGAACGTGGGCGACTTCTCGCGCATCGCGCTGGACCAGGAGCTGGATTCAGGACGAGAAGGATGATTGACGAGATCGACCGGCAGATCCTGGGCGTGCTGGAGGATGACGCGCGCACGCCGCCTGACCAGATCGCGACGATGCTCGGCCTGGATCCCCAGGACGTGGTCGGTCGCCTGGAGCGATTGGAGGACGAGCGCGTGCTGGTGAAGTACCGCGCGCTCGTGAACTGGGACCGGGTGGACGAGGCGATGGTGATCGCGCTGATCGAGGTGCGCGTCTCCCCGCAGCGCGATGTGGGCTTCGACGACATCGCCCGGCGCATCGCGCGTTTTCCCGAGACCCGGTTCGTCTATCTGGTCTCGGGAGCCTACGACATCGCGGTTCAGGTCGCCGGCCGCACGCTGCGCGAGGTGGCTTCGTTCGTCTCCGAGAAGCTGGCGCCCCTGGAAGGCGTCCAGGGGACGACCACCCACTTCCTGCTCAAACGCTACAAGGAGGACGGTGAGCTTCTCGACGACGTCGAGGAGACGACACGGCTACCAGTGACGCCGTAGCCCGGGTGACACCCAGCACCCGACACCCGACCAAGGAGCAGATGATGAGCCGTTCGGTGAAGGCCACCGAGGGACCCGGGTCAGAGCCAGGCACGACGCCGGGCGACGATGCCGCTTCAGAGCCGGCGAGACGGGTGACGTCGCGGGCCCGGCTCGCGCAGCGCGTGCGGGAGATCCCCTCATCGGGCATCCGCCGCTTCTTCGACTTGCTGGCCAGCATGGAGGATGTGATCTCGCTGGGGGTCGGCGAGCCCGATTTCACGACCCCCTGGCACATTCGGGAGGCGGCCATCTACTCGCTCGAGCGCGGCTATACGATGTACACGAGCAATTACGGGCTGCTCGATCTTCGCCAGGCGATCGCGGCGCACCTCGCCCGGCTCTACGGGGTCGCCTATGACCCCGCCGACGAGATCGTCGTCACCCTTGGCGTCTCCGAGGGGCTCGACATCACGCTGCGAGCGCTGCTCGATCCCGGCGACGAGGTCATCATCCCGGATCCCGGCTACGTCTCGTACGCTCCTTGCACCACGCTCGCCGGCGGCGTCGTCGTGCCGGTGCCGACAACCGTGGCCGATGGCTTCAAGGTGCGGGCCGGAGCGATCGCCGCGCGGGTCACGCCGCGCACGCGCGCGCTCTTGCTCGGCTACCCGAACAACCCGACCGGCGCCAGCCTGAGTCGATCCGAGCTGAACACGATCGCCCAGGTTGCCGAGGCCCACGACCTGGTAGTTATCTCCGACGAGATCTACGACCGGCTGACCTACGCGGGGGAGCACGTCTGTTTCGGGTCGCTTCCAGGGATGCGCGAGCGCACGATCGTGCTCGGCGGCTTCTCCAAGGCCTACGCGATGACCGGCTGGCGGATCGGCTACGTGGTCGGCCCGCGCGAGCTCATCGGCGGCATCGTGAAGATCCACCAGTACACCGCGCTCTGCGCGCCGATCATGAGCCAGAAGGCGGCGCTGGAGGCGTTGCGGGCCGGTGAGCCCGACGTGCGCCAGATGGTCGCCGAGTACGACCGGCGGCGGCGGGTGATCGTGCGGGGGCTGAACGAGATCGGGCTCACCTGCCACGAGCCCGAAGGGGCGTTCTACGCGTTCCCGTCGGTCACGTCGGCCGGCCTGAGCAGCGAGGAGTTTGCCGAGCGGCTGTTGTTCGAGGAGAAGGTCGCCGTCGTGCCGGGCACCGCGTTCGGCGAGGGCGGCGCCGGCCACGTCCGCTGCTGCTACGCGACCTCACTGCGGAATATCAACGTCGCGCTCGAACGGATCGGGCGCTTTGTGAGCCGACTGGGATGATCACCTCTGAAACGTCGACCAGCAAAGCGACCAGCTATGAGCCGGTGATCGGGCTGGAAGTGCACGCCCAGCTTCTCACCGCGAGCAAGATGTACTGTGGCTGCGGCGCCGACTATGCCGACGAGCCGCCGAACACTCGGGTCTGCCCGGTCTGCCTGGGTCTGCCGGGCTCGCTGCCAGTCATCAACCAGGCCGCGGTCGAGCTGACGATCAAGACCGGGCTGGCGCTGAACTGCTCGATCGCCGAGGCGACGCGCTTCGACCGGAAGAACTACTTCTACCCCGATCTGATGAAGGACTACCAGATCTCGCAGTACGACCTCCCCCTCTGCCGGCACGGTTGGGTGGAGATCGAGCAGGGCGACCTGAGCTGGCGCGTCGGCATCCGGCGGGTTCACCTGGAGGAGGACACCGCGAGGCTGGTGCACCGGATCGGCCCCAACGGCCGACCCTACGCGCTCGTCGACGTCAACCGGTCGGGCGTGCCGCTGATGGAGATCGTCAGCGAGCCCGAGATCCGCTCGGCCGATCAGGCGCGCCTGTACCTGATGAAGCTGCGGGCGATCCTGCAATACCTGGGCGCCTGCACCGGCAGCATGGAGGAGGGCTCGTTTCGCTGCGACGCGAACGTCTCGGTGCGGCCGGTCGGCTCGACCGAGCTCGGCACCAAGGTCGAAGTGAAGAACATGAACTCCTTCCGGGCGGTCTACCGCGCGCTCCTGTACGAGGTGGAGCGACAACGGCAGGTGTTGGAGAGCGGCGGGCAGATCGTCCAGGAAACGCGCGGCTGGGACGATACCCGTGGGGTCACCGTTGGTCAGCGGACGAAGGAGTTCGCCGAGGACTATCGGTACTTTCCGGAGCCCGACCTGCCACCATTGTACCCCGCCCGCGCGTGGGTCGAAGAGATCCGGGCAAGGCTACCGGAGCTTCCCGATGCCAAAGAGGAGCGATTCGTCGCGCACTACGGCCTCTCTCGGTACGACGCCCAGAACCTCGTCGGGAGTAGCGCCACGGCCGATTACTTCGAGGCGGTCGCCCGGCAATACCCGAACGCCAAGGTCGTCGCCAACTGGGTCACGGGCGAGTTGTTTCGCCTGCTGAACGCGACGCAGACCGACCTCGGTTCCGTCCGGATCTCACCCGCGGGGCTGGCAGAGATGTTGCACCTGCTCGACCAGGGAGTGGTCAGTCAGCGCCTGGCCAAGCAGGTGTTCGAGGAGATGTTCCGCACCGGCAAGTCGGCCCGCGAGGTAGTGGCCGAGCAAGGGCTGACGCAAATCAGCGACCTTGCCGAACTCGAGGCGAAGGTGCAGGAGGCGATGGTCGCCCACCCGCAGAGCGTCGCCGACTACCGGGCCGGTAAGAAGCAGGCCCTCGGGTTCCTGGTCGGCCAGGTGATGAAGAGCACCCGGGGCAAGGCCAACCCCGCCGTGGTCAACCGCCTGCTGGTGGAGAAGCTGGGGAAGTAGCATCCCGCCGGGGGAACTCCCTCTACCCCCAGCCGCCGTTCCTGAGCCGGGCCCCCGCCCTGGCGGGGGCCCGGGGGGTGTCCCCCAGGAACAACAGGACAAACGAGCTATCTGCGACCCGCCAGGGCGGGGGCCTGGGGGTGTCCCCCAGGAACAACAGGACAAACGAGCTATCTGCGACCCGCCAGGGCGGGGGC
>JACPQP010000508.1 GCA_016190465.1 Chloroflexota bacterium | reverse complement strand
CTAAGTAGGTCTCGGAAAGTTCACCTGCGTCCCGGGAAGGTCCAGGAAGGGCGGAGCCCGTCCTGGCGGGGTTTGGGGTGTCCCCAAAACCATCAAAAACTTTCTGATACCTACTTAGCGAGTGCGCTCCGCCTGAGCCTGGCAGTCGATGCAGAAGCGAGCCCAGGAGATCGCCTCGAGCCGCTCGGAGGCGATCGGCTGGTGACAGTGCTCGCACCGGCCAAACGTGCCCCGGTGAATCCTCACCAGCGCGGCCTCGACTTCCTCGAGCATTCCGCGGAGGTGAGCGTGCAGCGCGAGCGCCTTCTCTTCCTCGAAGGTGTCCGAAGCCTCGTCGGCCACGTGGTTACCGTAGTGGGAGTCGTTGGGCGACCCATCGTACTCCGGCAAGTAGGCGGCCATCGTGGCGATCTCGCCCTGGAGACGCTCGCGCTCGTCGTCGAGCCGACGACGGAACGTGTCAACCGACAACTGTGCAGCCATTGCAACCTCCTGACCCCTACGGCGCTTCCGCCGACGGAAGCAGCGTCCATCATTGGAACAACGTGGGATAACCGCGTGACTGTATCTGAATTGTACGGGCTGACCCCGTTCGGCGCAAGCTGCGCGCGGGGTGCCTCTCCCAGAGAGAGGGAGAGCGCTTCCCCCCAGCCCCTGGTGGGGGCCCGGCTCAGGAACGGCAGTCGGGGGTAGAGGGGACCAACGCCCGTCCGCCCTACGCCCGGGTCAACACGGTCTCGGAGCTCGCGTCGGCCCGGCTGCTCGTCTCTTGAAGGTGGTTGCGGTCGTAGTACACGCGCAGCAGGCTCTGCGCCAGCTTCTTCGGGTGATGGCGGAGCGGGTTGGCGGAATCGATGACGTCGGCGAAGACGACGTGATAGGTGCTCGTCCCCAGGTCGCTCTCGCCGTGGCCGACGAGTCGCCCCTGGTAGCGGTCCGGCAGGCTGACGTCGTAGTTGCTGTTGACCAGCACGTATTGGAAGAGTCCGGTCCCCACGTGGCGTTCGAGGGCCTGGCTGTGGTCCTTGACCAGGTACTCGTCCGTCTCGCCCCGCTCGGTCGCCACGTTGCAGACGTAGACCTTCACCGCCCGCGACACGCGGATCGCCCGGGCGATATCCTCGACCAGCAGGTTGGGCATCACGCTGGTGTAGAGACTGCCCGGGCCGATCACCAGGAGATCGGCATCGAGCACGGCCCGGATCGCCTCGGGGTAGGCCGCTGGTCGCTCGGGTTGGAGGAAGAGGCGCGTGATGTCCTTACCGGCCGACCGGATCGCCGACTCTCCGGCCACGACCGTGCTGTCGTCGAACTCGGCACAGAGCGTGATGTTCTCCAGGGTGGAAGGGACGATCTGACCGCGGACCGCCAGCACGCGGCTCGACTCTCGGATCGCCTGCTCGAAGTTGCCGGTGATCGCCGTCATCGCCACCAGGTACAGGTTGCCGAAACTGTGGCCTTTGAGTCCGTCCCCGTCCTCGAACCGATACTGGAAGAGCCGGCTCATCAACGGCTCGACGTCGGCCAGCGCCGCCAGGCACTGCCGAAAATCGCCGGGGGGCAGGATGCCCAGCTCCTGCCGGAGCCGCCCGGATGAGCCGCCATCGTCGGCGACCGCGACGATGGCGGTGAGGTTCCGCGTGTACTCTTTCAGCCCGCGAAGCAAGGTCGACAGTCCAGTCCCGCCACCGATGGCGACGATCTTCGGCCCCCGACCTCGGCTGTGGTACTGGTGGACGACGTCGACGATGTTGTCGGTGCGGCCGCCCAGGAAGGGGGCGAGGAGCGAGCGGCTGAGCTGGTAAATGGCGATCGCGGCGACCATGACCCCCGCGGTGATGAAGAGACTGCCCCGCACGGGCCGATCGATGAACTGGAGCGTGACGTACCGCACGAACTCGGGGAACGGCTGAGTGCGGTACATCTGCGTCATCATGTAGGCGACGCCCAGGCTGATGAGGGTGACCCCGATCAGCAGGAGCAGGAGCCAGCGCTTGATGTGCATGCCGGGATAGAGTAGCTTGACCAGCGAACTCACGATATCCCGTCCCCCTTCCCGATGCGCCGAGCCGAATCGGAGCGCGTCTCCGTGCCAGATGTCACGTTGCCCTATATAACCACATCGCTGCCATCTGAGCAAGTAACTCCGGCAGCACGCATACTGAGTAGGTATCAGGAAGTTTTTGATGGTTTTGGGGACACCCCAAACCCCGCCAGGACGGGCGGAGCCCTTCCTGGACCTTCCCGGGACGCAGGTGAACTTTCCGCGACCTACTTGGCTGAGCCACCGCGCGCCCCATGTGGCCCGACCGGTGCGGCCCAACCCAATCGGAAACCTGCAATCCGCTCTACTCCGACCGAACGAAGTGATTCAGGACCCAGCTCACCACGCTGACGATGAGCGCGGCGACGATCGCGCCGAGAAAGCCGCTGACGTGCACCCGGGGGAACAGCGCGGTCGCCAGCCAGAACATCAGCCCGTTGATAACCAGGCTGAACAGCCCGAGCGTCAGGCAGGTGATCGGCAGCGCGAGCAGCGCGACAATGGGGCGGATGATGGCATTGACCAGACCGAGGATCGCCGCGAAGATCGCCGCCGACGCCAGGTCGTCGTAGCCGAAAAACTGCGGGGCAATGAACCCCGTTACCAGAATCGCCGCGAACAGGACTGCCCACCGGATGATCAATGCCATCGCGCCCGCTCCACACCAATCGTGCTGGCTAAAGAGCAAAAACTATTCCGCCAAGGGTTCGATCCGGACGGCAGATTCGCCAAGAAGCCGTGCGATCTGCCGTTCGAGCGCAAGATCGCAGCGGACGTGCAGGTGCGGCGCGTCCAGCTCGACCCGCTCCCGCCCACCTCCGACGAAGCAGAGGCGGACCTCATCGCCGCCCGCCAGGTGCTCGCGAAGCAGCGTGTCGACCTGACGGAACAGACCCACATCGGCGGTCGGGTCCTGACCCCGCTCCAGAGTGATCGAGAGCCGCTTGCGTGGTCGGGCCTTCCCTTCGCCGTTGGTCCGCGCGGTCACCGGGCGGCCTGGCGCCGTGCCTCCGTTCCCATTCCCGTTCCCATTCCCGTTCCCATTCCCATTCCCATTCCCATTCCCATTCCCGTTTCCACTCCGGTAGGCCTGACCATCGCCGGACCCGAGGCCCGGACCGGGTTCGCGGCCGCGCCCCGTGCCGTGGCCGGTTCCATCGCTCGGGCGGCTCATCTCGGAGTGATGAGTGATCGGTTCCGCACTCTTCACCTCAACTGGTGATGCCAGCGCCAGGACTGGCGGCGCATCGGCTTCTGTGGACGCCGAACTCTCGATCTCGTGCTCGGCGTCCACCGAGTATGGCTCGGCGGCGTCGACGATGAGCTGGATACGGTCGTCCCGCGAGTCGACCTTCCCCTGGATGATCAGGATCGCCTCGTCTTGCCAGAGCTCCCGCGTGCGCTCGTAGACCCGCGGAAAGACCACGATCTCCAGCGTGCCCTGGATGTCTTCGAGCGCCGCCGCCACCATTGGCTCGCGCTTCTTGGTCATCAGGACCCGCTGACCGGTGACGACGCCCGCCACGGTGATTCGCCGGCCCACGTAGTCCTGGTCGATCTCGCCGCAGAACGCGGTCACCGTATCCTGGAGAGATCGAGCGATGCGCTGCAACGGGTGCTCGGAGAAGTAGATGCCCAGCAGCTCTTTCTCCCAGGCCAGCCGCTCCTTCGATGGCACTTCAGGAAGGTCGGAAAGCCGGATCTCGGCCACGCTCATCTCGGCGGGCATCAAGTCGAAGAGGCTGACCTGGCCAGCCTCCTGAGCGCGCTGGGTCAGCTGGGCCAGGCCGATCATCCGGTCGAGCACGGCGAGCAACTGGCTGCGCGGGCCCAGACAATCGAGCGCACCGCATTTGATCAGGCTCTCGAGCACCCGCTTGTTCATCGCCCGCACGTCGACGCGCCGGCAGAAATCGTTGACCGAGCGGAAGGGGCCACCGGCCCGCCGGGCCGCGATGATCGGCTGGACGGCCCCCTCACCCACGTTCTTGATCGCGGCGAGCCCGAATCGGATCGCCGCCTGTCCCTCTCGCGGCTCGATGCTGAAGCCGACCTCACTGGAGTTGATGTCTGGTCCGAGCACGCTGGTGCCGAGCCTCCGGCATTCGGCGATCGCGGTGACCACCTTCTCGGTGTTGCCCATCGCCGCGGCGAGCACCGCGGTCATATACTCGACCGGATAGTTGGCCTTGAGGTAGGCCGTCTGGTACGCGACGTGGGCGTAGCAGTAGGCGTGGGCGCGGTTGAACGCGTAGCCGGCGAACGGCTCGATGATGTCGAAGATGTGCTGCGCCTCTTCACGGGTGAGGCCGTTTTGCTCGGCGCCGGCGACGAACTTGTCGCGCTCCCTGGCCATGATCTCCGCGATCTTCTTCCCCATGGCCTTTCGGAGGATGTCGGCCTGGCCCAGCGAGTAGCCGGCGACCGCCCGGACGATCTGGAGCACCTGGTCCTGGTACACGATGATCCCGTAGGTATCCTCGAGGATCGGCTCGAGCGTGGAATGGGGATACTCGATCTCCTCGAGACCGTGCTTGCGCGCGATGTAGCGGGGGATGTGCTCCATCGGCCCCGGCCGGTAGAGCGCGACCATCGCCGCCAGATCGTCGATGCTGGTCGGCTTCAGCTCCTTGATGGCGCGGCGCATCCCCGAGCCTTCGAGCTGGAACGTGGCGGTCGTCTCGCCCTCGCCGAGCATCGCGAACGTGCGGGCATTGTCCGGGGGCAGGTGGTCCAGATCCAGCTCCACGCCGTGGACCTGGCTGATGATCTCCCGCGCTCGCCGGAGGATGCTCAGGTTCGCCAGCCCCAGAAAGTCCATCTTCAGGAGCCCGATCTTCGCCAGGGCATTCATGTGGTACTGGGTCATCACGCCGTTCTCGCCTCTGTCGCCCCGGGCGGTCGGCTGTAACGGCACCACGTCGATCAGCGGCTCGCGCGAGATGACGACGCCCGCCGCGTGCGTGGAGGCGTGGCGCGTCACCCCCTCCACGCTTTTCGACGCGTCGACGAGCTGCTTCACCGCGTCGTCGTCATCGTAAAGGCGCTGAAGCTCGGGCTGGTCGGCCATCGCCTGGCCGATCGTGATGTGCAGCGGGAGCGACGGGATCAGCCGGGCGACCCGGTCGACGAGCGTCAATGGCAGCCCCATCGCCCGGCCGACGTCTCGAATCGCCGCCTTCGCGCCCAGCGTGCCGAAGGTGATGATCTGGGCGACGTGATCTCGCCCATACTTCCGGGTGACATACTCGATCATCTCGTCGCGGCGGTCATCGGCGAAGTCCATGTCGATGTCGGGCATCTCTTTGCGCTCGATGTTCAGGAATCGCTCGAACACGAGCTTGTTGGCAATTGGGTCGACATCAGAGATACCCAGCAGGTAGCAGACGAGGCTGCCCGCCGCCGAGCCGCGCGGCCCGAACGGGATGCCACGCTGCCGGGCGTAGGCCACGATGTCCCAGACGATGAGCACATAGAGCGCGAAACCGGTGGTCGCGATCACCGATAGCTCGTAGCGGAGCCGCTCCTCGATCTCGGCTGTGGCCCGCGGGAAGCGCCGGCGCAGCCCCTCGCGGCAGAGGTGCTCCAGGAACGAGTCGGGCGTGTGGCCCGCGGGTATCCCGAACTGGGGGAGCTGCACCCGGCCGAACTCGAGCGTACAGTTGCAGCGCTCGGCGATGGCCCGGGTCATCCGGAGCGCTTCGGGGACTTCGGCGAAGAGGTGCGCCATCTCCTCGGGCGACTTCAGGTAGTAGCTCTCTCCCTGCATTCGCAGCCGCTTCGGGTCGGCCAGCGTCGTGTTCGTCTGGATGCAGAGAAGGATCTCCTGCGCCCGGGCATCCTGGGCGTTCACGTAGTGGACGTCGTTGGTCGCCACGAGGGGCAGCCCGAACTCGCGGCCCATCGCGACCAGCTCGCGGTTCACCGCCTCGAGCTCAGGCCAGTCGTGGCGCTGCAACTCCAGGAAGACGTTCTCCTTGCCGTAGACGTCGAGATACCATCCAGCGGCCTGGCGTGCCCCCGCCGTATCTCCCTGGAAAAGGAGGCGCGGGATCTCGGCCGAGGCGCAGCCGCTGAGGCAGATCAAGCCCTCGGCGTGCTGGGCCAGGAGTTCCCGGTCGACCCGGGGCTTGTAGTAGAAGCCTTCGAGCTGCGCCTTCGACGAGAGCTTGACCAGGTTGTGGTAACCGGCCTGGTTCTGGGCGAGCAGCAACAGATGGTACGGGCTGGTATCCACCTTCGGCCGCTTGTCAAACCGGCTGTTCGGCGCGACGTAGAGCTCACAGCCGAGAAGCGGCTTCAGACCGGCATCCTTCGCGGCCAGGTAGAAGTCGATCGCCCCGCAGAGGACGCCGTGGTCGGTGAGCGCGAGGGCTCCCATCCCGTACCCGTTGGCCCGTTGCACGAGCGCCTCGACGCTGCCAAGGCCATCGAGGAGGGAGTACTCGCTGTGGACGTGCAGATGCACGAAATCGGTTGTTGGGCTGGTCGCCATCGGGCCTCCGCCGCTGGGTACACCGAGACGGCCTGTTGAGCGTGGCCCCAGGAAGCCGTCAGCAATCAGCGGTCAGATGGGAGATTCAGGGTGGGGTCCCCGGTGACCGCGCGGAAACAGTATAGCACAGGGGGGGCGGCCCACCGAGACTCGCCAGCGGCGCTTGAACGGGTCTCTAAGGTAAGGAGATCGTGGCCGAGATCATTGCCAACTGGCCGCCGGGCGTGCCCCGTCCCAGCCAAACGCAGGGACCGTAGTCACGGGCCTGGCCGTGGGGCGCAGGACCGTGCGCTGTGAGTGCTTGGGGCTGAGGGCGTCGCGGGGCAGGCGCATCGCGATGGCACGATCCCTGGCTGAAAGCTGACCGCCGAGCGCCGACGGCTTCCCTACGGGTAGATCCCCCGAGTGCGGGTGGCCTCGGCCACGCGATCGATCGCGAGCATATGCGCGGCAGTGCGCAGATCGATGTCGTGGCGGTCGGCGATGGCGCTGACCGCGCTAAACGCTCGAGTCATCAGCTTGTCGAGCTTGGCGTTGATCTCGTCCTCGTCCCAGAAGAACGACTGAAGGTCCTGCACCCACTCGAAGTAGGAGACGGTGACCCCACCTGCGTTCGCGAGAATATCGGGGATGACGAGGATGCCGCGTTCGGTGAGAATCGCGTCGGCCTCCGGCGTCGTCGGACCGTTGGCTCCCTCGACGACGACCCGAGCGCGTACGCGAGGAGCGTTGGCCCGAGTGATCTGGTTCTCCAGCGCCGCCGGGATCAGCCAGTCGCACGGCAGCTCGAGCAGCTCCGCCTGGCCGAGCGGGTCTGTCCCCATGAAGCGGGCAACCGATCCGGTCTCCGACTTATAGCGGCTGAGCCGTGGGATATCGATGCCCCGGGGGTTGAAGATCGCCCCACTGGAATCACTCACCGCGATCACCTTGACCCCGAGCTCGTGGAGAAACGTGGCCAGGGGTGCACCGACGTTGCCAAACCCCTGGACCACCGCGGTCTGGCCCGGCAGCGCCGTCCCCTGGCGTTTGGCAGTCTCACGAATCACGGTGAGGCAGCCGCGCGAGGTCGCCTCCGCTCGCCCCTCTGACCCGCCGATGCTCAACGGCTTGCCAGTGACTACCGCGGGGACCGAGTGGCCAGCCGCCATCGAGTACGTATCCATGATCCAGGCCATTACTTGAGCGTTGGTGTTGACGTCGGGAGCCGGGATGTCCCGATCCGGCCCGATGAGCACCGAGATCTCGGTGGCGTAGCGTCGCGTGAGGTTCTCGAGCTCGGCCGTCGAGAGCTTCTTCGGCTCGCAGACGACCCCTCCCTTCGCGCCGCCGAACGGGATGCCGACGACGGCACACTTCCAGGTCATCCACATCGCTAGCGCCCGCACCTCGTCGAGCGTCACGGCAGGGTGGTACCGGATGCCTCCCTTGGCCGGGCCGCGAGCGATGTTGTGCTGCACCCGATACCCCTCGAACACGCGGATCGAGCCGTCACTCATCTTGACCGGGAAGTGAACAGTCAGCTCGCGCTCACACGTGCGGAGAATCTCGCGTAGGTTGGTGTCGAGCTGGAGACGGTCGGCGGCCTGGTCGAACTGGTACTGGGCCATGGCGAAGGTGTTGTCGGCCGACTTCGTCGCGCGAGAATCGATGGCCATAGGTGGATCTCCTCCTCACCGTTGAGAAGCTTCTGAGCGAGACGCTCGGGCACACGGCATACAGCCGTGGCGGCGGGCGTCAATGCCTGCCCATGATGATTGTACCACGCGCCCCCATTTTCAGAAATATCCCGTCGTCCGGGGGCCGCGGTCGCTTGACATTGGCCAGGCCGTTGCCTACACAATACCGCACCCGCCGCCAGGCGCGGCCGAGGGAGAGACCGCCCGCAACGGATCATTGGAAACGGATCATTGGAGCGGTCGAATTGGAGCGGTCGAAAATGGACAACGCACTCGTCGCCGTCATCATGGGAAGCAAGTCCGACTGGGAAACGATGCGGCATGCCGCCGAGATGCTCACGCAGTTCGGCGTTGCGCACGAGTGTCGGATCATCTCGGCGCATCGCACACCCGCGTTGCTGACCGAGTTCGTCGCCCGCGTCGAGGAGCGCGGCATCGAGGTGATCATCGCCGGGGCGGGTGGAGCGGCGCACCTGCCGGGGATCATCGCCGCGCAGACGCTGGTCCCGGTGCTGGGCGTCCCCATGGAGAGCCCGGCACTCAAGGGCATCGACTCGTTGCTGTCAATCGTCCAGATGCCCGCGGGCATACCTGTTGGCACCCTGGCGATCGGGCGAGCGGGCGCGACCAACGCGGCGTTGCTGGCGATCGCCATCCTGTCCGCCAAGCGACCCGACCTGCGGGAGAAGCTCCGGCAGTTCCGCGCGGACCAGGCGCAGCGCATCGCGCGGGAAACCCTCCCCTGATCTTGACTTGAGCGCGCCGCGCTCGTATAGTGACTGCGGCGGCCGGCCAGCGCATCACCCGAATGCGCCGTCCCCCCGCGTGCGGGGGACCACAGGCTTACCCAGTTGAGCAATCGGCTGGGATGGGGGCGCCGGCGGCCTACAGCGGCGAGCAGTGACGTTGAGCAAGCGGGTGACCTAACCCCCCGGCCCCCTTCCCGCCGCGGGAAGGGGGGAGCCACGGTCCCCCTCCCCGTGTCGGGCAACATTAGGAACGGCGGGCAGGGGGGAGAGGTCCGTCCCTGGCTCAATGCCTCTGCTCCCTGCTCTAGGGGCGAACCTTGTGTTCGCCCCGTCGAATGCTCCGGCGGAATTGTCCGTCGGAAGGGGCGAGAAGGCTCATGCGTAGCTTCCTGGCGATCGTTCAGCTCGTGATCAAGCGCAGCGCTAACAACATCCGGCTCCTGGTGTCGACGTTCCTCGGGCTCATCATCACGGTGAGCCTGATCTCGGCGGTCCCGCTCTACACCCACGGCACGCTCGAGCGCCTCTTGCAGCAACGGCTGCACACGGATCAGAAGCGGCCGGCCGGAACGGTCTGGATCCGTCACCTCCAGGACCGGGGCAACCCGGATGTGACGAGGGCCTGGCCGGAGTTCGACAAGTACTTCATGGAGGGCGTCTCCTGGATCCTCGACTTGCCGGTCAACCGAATCGTGCGCTACATCGCCGGCGACGTCTACGTCCTCTGGCCGGCGGCCGTCGAGGGTCAGATCCCCCAGAGCGAGCGGCGCTACGGCTACGTGGCCTACCACCAGGACCTCGCGAAGTACTCTCGGATCGTCGAGGGAGTGGGCCTGCCGACGACGCCGGCCGCGGAGGGCGAGGACATCCCGGCCATCATCTCGATCGCCACCTCCGAAGAGCTGCACATGGCGGTCGGCGATCGGTTCATCTACAGCGACGTCGAGCGGTTCAACCCGAGCGGCATCACCCTGAAGGTCGTGGGCATCTGGGACGCGCTCGAGCCCGACAGCGACTTCTGGATCTACGACCCGTACCTCTACAACAACACGCTCTTCATCAGCGAAGAGAATATTATGAACAACGTGTTCGTTCGCTTGCCGCGGTCGGCCCACGAGTTCTCGTGGTACGCCATCGCAGATTCGAGCCAGATCCACTCGGTCAACGCCAGCCGGGTGCTCGCCGGCCTGCACTATCTCGAGACACGCGCCTCGGTGATGATCCCTGGCGCTCGCCTCTTTCCGACCCTTCCCGACACGCTCGCCGAGTTCGAGCGGCGCGCCTTCGTGTTGAACATCCTGCTCTTCACCTTGAGCGTGCCGATGGTTGCCGTCGTCCTCTACTACATCGCCACGTCGATCGGCATGGTGATCGAGCGACAGCGCGGCGAGATCGCGCTCATGAAGAGCCGCGGCACCAGCACGATCCAGCTCATGGGGATCTACTTTCTGGAGGGCGTGCTGATGGGGGGATTGGCGCTGCTCATTGGCCCCTTTGTCGGCGAGGCGATCTCCCAACTGATCGGTCAGGCGTATGGCTTCCTCGCTTTCGCCCGCCGCCCACCGCTCTTCCTCACCATCAACGCCGAGACGATGCGCTACGCCGGGGCGGCGGTCGCGCTGGCGATCGGCGCGAGCCTGATTCCGGCGGTAAGCGCGGCCCGCCACAGCATCGTGAGCTACAAGCAGGAAGTCGCCCGGTCCAATCGCCGACCGCTGTACCAGCGGTTTTTCATCGACGTTGCTCTCCTGGCCATCGCCGCGTACGGTTACCGGATGCTTCAGCAGAAGCAGTCGATCCTGACGCTGGCCAAGGACGAGACGCTGCTGATCGATCCGCTGTTGCTCATCGTGCCCTCGCTCTTCATTTTCGCCCTCTCACTCATGTTCTTGCGCATCTTTCCGCTACTCACCAGAGGTTTCTCGCGACTGGCAGCCCTGGTTGGTGGTGCGTCGGTTCTCCTGGCGCTCCGGCAGATCGCGCGCACCCCGGTGCAGTACGCCTCGCTGGTCCTGCTGCTCGTGCTGACGCTCGCGCTCGGTTCCTACGCCGCCTCGGCCGCTCACACGATCGACACCAACTTCACCCACCGGGTCTTCTACGACATCCCTGCCGATCTGGAGCTCTGGGAGGCGTGGGACTACGACGAGGAAGGGGGATTCTACTACGTGCCCCCCTTCTCGGCCCACTTCGTTCAGGGCGTCGTCGAGGCGTCGCCGTTCAAGCTCTACAAGGTCCAGCCCCGGCTGAGCCGCCGCACCCCGGACGCGCAGTTGCTCGCGATCGAGCGCACCACCTATCCGACCCTGGGCTGGTGGCGCGCCGATTTCTCGGACAAGCCGCTGGGCGCGCTGATGAACGCGCTCGGGGCCAACGAGGCCGCGCTCATCGTCAGCCCGGAGTTCATGCAGCAGAACCAGCTCAGTCTCGGCGATCCGGTGACGCTAGTATTCGAGAACACCCCGGTCGAGTTCTACATCGCCGAGTCGGTCAAGAACTTCCCGATGCTCTACCCGGAGAAGGGGTTCTTTTTCATCGCCAACCTCGACTACATCTACGATATGATCGGTCAGCAACCGTATCGGGTCTGGCTCCAGGTCGACCCGAACGAGCGTTCCGCCGACATCGTCGACCGGCTGCGCGAGAACGGCATCCGGGCCATCTCCATCCGCGATAGCCGCGTCGCCGTCAACTATGGACGCACCGATCCCCAGCGAACCGGGATGTTTGGCGTACTCTCGATCGGCTTCGTCGTCGCCGCGCTCCTGACCGTGCTCGGCTTCTTCCTGTACGCGTTCCTCTCGTTCGAGAAGCGTCTCGTCCAACTCGGCATCCTGCGGGCCATGGGCCTCTCGGTGCGCCAGCTCCTCCTCTTGCTCGTCTTCGAGCAGGTCTATCTCATCTTGCTTGGCGTCGCCTTCGGGACCGGGCTCGGCGTCTGGACCGGGTCGCTGTTCATCCCGTTCTTGCAGGTGGGCGCCGAGGCCGGCGGCCAGATGACTCCCAAGTTCGTCGTCGAGACCGCCTGGACCGACATCCAGCGCATCTACATCGTGCTCGGGGTGATGCTGTTCCTCGGCCTCCTCAGCACGATCTGGCTGATCGGGCGCATGCAGCTCTACCGCACGGTGAAGATGGGAGAAGAGCAGTAGGCCGGATCGGTTGGGGGCAGGCACGGGGGCCTGCCCCTACGGTGATACGGTGAAGATGGGAGAAGAGCAGTAGGCCGCCCCCCTCCCCTATCCCTCCCCCCCTGTGGGCTCACAGGGGTAGGTATCGGCGGGGGTGCTCGGCGACTAAAGTCGCGAGCTACCTT